>JBLIMF010000041.1:0-17771 GCA_047638615.1 Gammaproteobacteria bacterium | reverse complement strand
AGTCATGCGCGGTCCGCCCAGCGCCTTCGAGGGCCTGAATTTCGCCGACCATGATGCCGTGCATCAGGCCTCGGGCACGCTCAGATGCGTCAGGGCGGTCGGGCGTGAGGCGATTGGACGCCGCACGCGATTTACTCGACTTGCGGCCGGACGGCGTGGCTTCGACTGGGTTGCGCGTGTCGGCAAGCCGTTCAGCCATGTTCGTCTGTACGAACCGCTCGTCACGAGCGAGGTCTTCGACGGGAAAGAACTGACGCATGGGCGCCCCCATTTCTCTGGATTTCACTGTTGAACGTGTGTTGGTGCTACTCGCAACACGATGGATTGTGACCTTGTGCCAAACCATAGTCGCGCGTCGTGCACCGCGGAGTGTCGGGATGCAGCGCGTCACTGCAGACGGGTGTTACCCCCTGGGTGAGCCGGATGCGTGAGCAGTGGATCGGCACCGATCCAGCGACGTCTTGCGGCGGCCAGGGTCAGTTTTGGTGACCATGAACTCACTTTGAACTCACTTTGAACTCACTTTGAACTCACTTTGAACTCACTTTGAACTCACCTTGAACTCACCTTGAAATCGCCCTTTTACTCTTATCTCGTTGTGTGGCCCGCGGGGCAATTTTCAGCACGGCCTTTTGGAGAGGAACATGATCAGTATTCGATTGAACAACACACACGCCGCATTGGTCGGCAACGATGGCCCGGTTGCGGTGAGTCGTCATCGGCGATGGTTGCAGCGTGTTGCTTTGTTGAGCGCAGCGGCGCTGGCAGGCACGTTCGGTTTCGTTGGCGCGGGGCCTGCGGTCGTGCAGGCCGCGGACGGCTTCGAACCGATTGCCACGGTCCCACTTGGTTTGGCATCGTCATTCGGTGCGTTGACACCGGATGCGGCGTTCACGAGCACCGGCGGCACCACGTTCCGTGGCGATACCGGTTCGACGGCCTACGCGTTTGTTGGCGACGGCCATCTTGGAACATCGTTCCTCGCACCTGCTTTCGCAGACGCATACGCCGACCTCGAGGCTGCTTACTCGAACGCCGAAGGCCGTCCTGCTGGAACTCCGATGGTCGGCAACATCAGCGGCGAGACCTTCGGACCTGGCGTGCACACCAGCGTTGGAGCCGTCGCCACGACTGCGGCCACGTCGTTCACCATTGATGGTCAAGGCCACGCCGATGCTGTGTTCATCTTCCAGGTCAAAGCTGCGCTCGGGTTCGGTGCGAACACCACCATTCATCTGATCAACGGGGCGCAGGCCAAGAACGTCTTCTGGCAGGTCGTCGGTGCCGGTGATATCGGTGCTGGTTGCGCCTTCGTGGGCACGTTGATGGCCAACGGCGCAATCAGCTCTGGCGAAGCCGCCGTCGTCAACGGTCGCTTGTTGACCAAGACGGGTGCGATCGCCATGGCCAACAACGATGTGTACTCGGCCCCCCCGAGCGTGTCGATCGATGGCGGTGCCGCGGCGTCTACCACTGTTTCCAACCCGGCGATCTTGGGTGTCACGAGTGTTGTTGCCCCCGCATCGGTCACTGTCACCATTGACGGCGTCACCCAGGCTCACCAGCCGGTCCCCGCCGCTGGTGGCGCATGGAGTTTGACTCTCGATGGTCTGCTGCGTAACGGTGACCGCACTGTTGTCGCGACTGTCACCGATGGCGCTGGCAACATTGGCACGTCCACCCAGATTTTGACGGTTGGCGCGACGCCGCCGACCCTGTCGATTGACGGCGGAGCGGTTGTCGCGACGGCCGATCAGACACCGACGGTCTCGGGTACAAGTGGTGTGACTGCCGGGCAGATCGTCGAGTTCACTTTGACTCGGACCAACACCAACCCGCCGCTCACCAACCCGCCGCTGGTGTTGAGTGCGACTGCCTTTGTTCAAGCCGACCAGTCATGGAACGCCACCCCCAAGGGCATGACCGGTGGCGAATGGACCATCGTGGCTGATGTCAACGATCTGGCAGGCAACACCGCAACCGACACCCAAGTCTTGACCATCGACACGGTCTTCGCGATCACGAATAGCGCTCTGACGAACGACTCGACACCGGTGATCACCGGCACGGTCGAAACTGGTTCGACAATCGCTGTCGAAATGGGATCCGGCGACGGCGTCACCGTCACGGTGACCCAGAACGACACCTTCTGGTCGGCGACCACGACCTTCGAGCTAGCGAACGGCCCACACCCCGTGACCGTTACCGCCACCAACGGCGATGGCGACAGGGTTCTTGCCCAGACCTTGACTGTCGATCTGGTCGGCCCGACCATCGCGGTCAACGGCGGCGCAACCAAATCGACGAGCGACACCACCCCGACAATCGTTGGAACAACCACCGCTGCGGCTGGCACTGATGTCAGCGTCAGTATTGACGGGGCGACGCCGCTCACGACAGTGGTCCAGCCCGACCAGACATGGCAAGTCACGCCGTCGGTCGACCTCGCACCCGGGGCCCGCACGATCGTCGCAACCATCGCCGACCCGGCAGGCAACACGGGAACCTTCACTCAGACCCTCACGATCAGCGCCACCGCATTCGTCCAGGTCGCCCAAGTCCCACTCGGTCTGGCCGAGACGTTCGGTGCGCTGACTCCGAACGCGGCGTTCGCCAGCACCGGCACGACAACGTTCCGTGGTGACACCGGCTCGACGACCTACGCGTTTGTTGGCGACGGCCATCTTGGAACATCGTTCATTGCACCTGCTTTCGCAGACGCATACGCCGACCTTGAGGCTGCTTACTCGAACGCCGAAGGCCGTCCTGCTGGCACTCCGATGAAGGGCAACATCAGCGGCGAGACCTTTGGACCCGGTGTGCACACCAGCGCCGTAGCCGTCTCGACGACTGCTGGACTGGGCTTCACCATTGATGGTCAAGGCCATCCCGATGCTGTGTTCATCTTCCAGGTCAATGCAGCGCTCGCGCTCGGTGCCAGTACCACCGTGAATCTGATTAATGGAGCGCAGGCCAAGAACGTGTTCTGGCAGGTCAACGGGGCCGGCGGCCTCGGTGCCCTCAACACGTTCGTCGGCACCCTGATGGCCAACGGCGCAATCAGCTCTGGCGACGGCAGCATTGTCAACGGTCGCTTGCTGACCAAAACGGGTGCGATCTCCATGGCCAACAACAACTTGTTCTCGGGCGCACCAACCGTGTCGATCGACGGTGGCCCAGCGATCTACTCCACCGTTTCCAACCCGGCAATCTCGGGTGTCACGAGTGTCGTCGCTCCGAGCACGGTCACTGTCGTCATTGACGGTGTCGCCCAGGCCGACAAGCCGGCTCCCAGTGAGGGTGGCGCATGGGCGTTGACCCTTGATGGTTCGCTGAGCGACGGCGACCACACCGTTGTTGGCAACGTCACCGATGGCGGCGGTAACTCCGGCTCGTTCACGCAGATCTTGACCGTCGACACCGCACCACCGGTCGTAACGATCGACTCGGGTTCGACGGACGGCCTGCTGCCGACGATCACCGGAACCACTGACATCGCCGGGCAGACCATCACGATCCACTTCTCCCAGACCGCCCCGGCGGTGGATTTCTTCCGCACTACTATCAGCCAAGCCGACAGGACTTGGAACTTCACGCAGAAGCTCCTTGCCGGTGAATGGACCATCGTGGCCAATGTCGTGGATCCAGCCGGGAACACTGGCGACTCCACCCAGGTCCTGGCCATTGGTCCCGAGAAGACCTTCGAACTCGCGGGCGGCGCAAGCCGTGCGACCAACGACGCGACCCCGGAGATCTCCGGTACCACCGACGCCGCTGACGACAGCATCGTCACCGTTACGGTCGCGGGCCAGTCAATTCAAGCAACGGTAACGGGTGGTGCGTGGAGTGTCACGGCTGCCACCATCGCCGACGGTACGTACACTGTCACTGTCGCGGTGTCTGATAATGGCGTCGTTGGTTCGGCAACCCAGTCGCTGACGATCGACACCGTTGCGCCGACCGTTGATTTCGGTACCACCGAGAATGTTGAGACCACTGACTCGACTCCTGAGATCTCAGGTGTGGGCGTTCAGGCCGATTCGACAGTCTCTGTCGAAATCGATGGTCAGACAATGACGACCACAATTGGTCCTGACGGAACCTGGACAGTGTCCCCACTGAACCCACTGAGTGCCGGCACCCATGTCGCCACGGCCACGATCATTGACCCGGCTGGCAACGCTGCCGCGGGCACACAGACGTTCATCATCGTCGCCGTGTTGATCTCGATCGATGGCGGCACGAGCGCTACAACGAAGAACACCACCCCGACAATCTCGGGCACCACCGAAGCCATCGACGGTCGTGTGATGACGGTCCAGATCGGTACCGAACAAACGCTGACCTCGCCAACAGCGAGCGGCGCCTGGACGGTCGACACAGCGCACCTCGAGGACGGCACTCACACCGTCACTGCGACGCTCAGCTCTGCTGACGGCACACCCGGTTCGGCAACCCAGTCGCTGACGATTGACACTGTTCAGCCGGTCGTGGTGATCGGTAACGGCGATCCGTTTGTTGAGACCACCGACTCGACTCCTGATATCTCGGGTGGCGGCGTGGGCCCCGGCTCGACGGTCTCCGTCCTGATCGATGGTCAGACACTGACGACCGTCGTTGGTCCTGACGGGACCTGGACAGTGACCCCGTCGCCAGCACTGAGTCCTGGCGTGCATGTCGCAGCGGTCACGATCACGGACCCGGCTGGCAACGTCGGCACGGGCGAAGTGAGCATCGCGATCGTCCTCGAGTTGACGACGATCACGATCAATGGCGGCGCGAATGCTGCAACCAACGACAACACCCCGACGCTCTCGGGTACCACAAGCGCCGCCGACGACCGCGTCGTGACGGTCAAGATCGGCATCCAAACAAAGACAGCGACGCTGAGTGGCGGTGTGTGGTCGGTCTCGTTTACGGGCGCCAATCTTGCCGACGGAATCTATGATGTGACCGCCGGTGTCGGTGCTGCCGACGGTCCAGCCGCTGAGTCGTCGCAGAAGCTGACGATCGACACCCTCGCACCGGTCGTCGTTGTCACAGGGGTGACGCCGACGACGCCGATCACGCCGACGCCGATCATGACGACGACGATCACGACGGCGCCGATCACGATCAACGGCGGCACGAGCGCTGCGACGAACGACACCACCCCGACGATCTCGGGTACCACAAGCGCCGCCGACAGCAGCATTGTCACCGTCAAAGTTGCGGGACAGACAATGACCGTCGGTGCAGCGTTCGGTGCATGGGCTGTCACGGCAGCCAATATCAAGGATGGCAAATACACCGTCACCGCCAGTGTCGGCACGGGCGACGCCGGATCCAATTCGGCAACTCAGTCGCTGACAATCAACCCGGCACCGTCGAGTGGTTTCAACCAGGTTGGACCCGTGCGAGTGTTTGACACTCGTGGTGGTCAAAGCCCCGATGCGTTGCGGGCCGTTGCAAAGCAGCAGGTGTCTGGTGGCTACGAACTCGAAGTGCAGATGACCGAGCTTGGCGGGTATGTCCCCGCAGGTGGTGTTGGAGCGGTGTCGTTGAACGTCACCTCGACCGGATCGGGCGTTGCGGGGTACATCACCGTCTACGCCTGTGGCACCCGTGAATTGGTTTCGAGTGTCAACTTCCCGGCTGGCGGGACTGTTGGCAACGCCGTCATCACCCCGGTGTCGGCAGACGGCACCATCTGTTTCTTCTCGAGTGCACCGACTGACATTGTGGTCGACATCAACGGCTGGTTCGTTGCCGACGAAGCATTCAAATCGGTTGGACCGAAGCGTGTGTTTGATACTCGTCCTGGCAACAGCCCGGATGCGTTGCGCAACGTCGGCACGGCCAGGCTGGCGGCAAACACGATGATGGAAGTCCGGCTCACGGACCTTGGCAACGGGTTGGTCCCGGGAGCAGGTGTTGGTGCGGTGTCGTTGAATGTTGCGGTTACGGGGCCAGACGCAGCAGGGTTTATCACCGTGTTCCCGTGCGGGACTCGCTCGCTCGCCTCGAACCTCAATTACACCGCCGGTGCAACTGTGGCGAACGCCGTCATTGCACCGATGTCGTCGGCTGGCACCGTGTGTTTCTACAGCTCAGCCACGACCGACCTGGTCGTTGATATCAACGGTTGGTTTGTTGCGGGCGAGGCGTACACGGCGATTGGGCCGAAGCGTGTGTTTGATACTCGTCCTGGCCACAGCCCGGATGCGTTGCGCAACGTCGGCACGACCAGGCTGGCGGCGAACACGATGATGAAAGTGCAACTCACTGACCTTGCCGGATACATCCCGGGAACCGGTGTTGGTGCGGTGTCGTTGAACATTGCAGTCACGGGGCCGGAAGCGGCTGGGTTCATCACCGTCTACCCGTGCGGCACCCGTACTGCGGTGTCGAGCCTCAACTTCGCGGCAGGTCAGACCGTTGCCAACGCCGTCATTGCGCCGGTGTCGTCAACTGGCAGCGTGTGCTTTTACTCCCTGGTCGCGACCGATCTGATTGTCGACATCAACGGTTGGTTCGCCCGCTGACCGAACGAAGGCCTCCGCGCCTCCACTGACGAACACGTCGGGCACTCTGAGCAGTGCGGCCAGACGGGCTGACCGCGATCCTGGCCGCGAGCAACATCGCAGCTGAAGGACGAGGTCAGTCTGGCTGAGCGCCACCAATACTGTCAGGACCGGTGATGCCACCGGCCTCGACCATGATCGCTTCGAGCTTCGCCTGGTGGGCGGCTGCCCGCTCGGCGTGTTCGGGCCTGGTAATCAGTGATTGCAGCATCATCTCGCCATCACGCCAGTCGTCGAACTCGTCTTGCAGGATGAAGTTGATCGACCGGATGGTGGGCGCATCGGTGATTTCGCTCGTGTTGTTGCGGTGGTACGTGTAGGCAGCGATGAACCGCGGGATCAGCACGCGGTACACACCGACGAGCTTCTCGATCGACAGTTCGGGAGCTTCGGGTTCGGTCATTGCCTCGATGAACCGTTCCATCGCCTTGTTGGCAGGCACGGTGAGCCGCTCGGGCTTCATTTCACGCAGTTCTGGGAGACGCTTGTGCCAGAGATCAGCATGCCAGGCGTGGTGATAGCAGTGCGTCCCAAGACGCATTTTGATGTCGAGTTCAGGCACAGTGGCGATCCACCCACCCAGGGCCTCGAACAATTTCATCTCGGTCCACTTGTAGTTGCCAACCCGCCGAGCGGTCTCGGCGACATCGAAGCTGCCCGGAAGGTCGCGGCGGTCCCACGGTGCGAACGGAGCGCGAGCAGTGCTGTCTGGAGTGTCACCCATGACGTGACAGTAGACCGATCGGTGCGTCTGGAGTGTCAGTGAAGCAATCGACGGTCAGCCCTGGCTGGTGCGCAACCCGATTTGCGTGCGACGTCGAAATCTCGGTCAGTTCGAAGCGTGGTCCGACGCCCAAGCGGCCTCGGCAGCCCCAAGATTGGTCGCAGGGGGACCGTCATTGGTGTACTCGAGGAGCATCCCGCGCCACGGACCGTGGGCCTCAAGTTTGCCGAGGATTGCACTCACGCCCCAGACCACGCGATCAAGGATGACGAAACTTGGCGGGAGGTTGAGCTGCTCGATGACGGGCGCATGCGGGCCTTGGACGTCCAGAATCGTGCCAAGCGTGTCACGCATCCACTCACGGGTAAAAGTGAACTCATCGGTCAGGTAAGGCACGTATGGGCTCGAAACATAGTCGTAAACGAGGCCGGCATCGAGGCCGTGACCGGTCCGCAGGAACCCTGACTTCTCCATCTCACGCACCAGCAGGTCGGGATCGCGATGGACGATGATCGCGTCCATTGTCGGCTTCAAGCTTTCCCATTCGCCGGGGGACCAGCGTTTGACAAGGCCGTAGTCCAGGAACGTGATGCTGCCGTCGTGATGGAACTTGTAGTTGCCCGGGTGCGGGTCCCCGTTGAAAATACCGTACTGGTGGATGGCGCGCTGAGCGAACCTCCAGAGGACTTCGCCCGACCGTTGTTTTGTCTCGGTTGGTTCCTTGCGTAGTTGTTCGAAACTCAGGCCGTCGACCCACTCGGTTGTGAGGAGGCGGGCCGTCGAATATTCCGGAACCAGTTTCGGAATGCGGACCCACGGATGGCCCGCGAAACGAGCGCCGAACTCCTGCACGTTTCGTGCTTCGAGTGAGTAATCGAGCTCCTCGCGCATCCGGCCGCGCAACTCGTCGACAAGGGCGTTGACGTTGAGGCCCTTCAGCATCATCGCCGAGAACATCGCATACATCACTTCGGCGGCGTCGAGGTCACTCTCGATTGCTTCGTGGACCCCGGGATATTGCACTTTGACGGCGATGACGCGGCCGTCTGGTGTGACGGCCTTGTGCACCTGTCCAATCGAGGCGGCCGCGACCGGAAGGTCGGTCCACTCGCGAAAAATGCGTTCGGGTTGCTTGCCAAGATCGCCCTCGACGACACCCGCGGCGAGGGTCGGAGCCATCGGTGCGGCATCGGCCTGCAGGGTGGCCAGTGCGTCTTGGGCTTCGTCGGGGAGCGCCTCGAAGATGAAACTGATCAGCTGCCCCGCCTTCATCAAGACGCCCTTCATCTCACCGAGTTCCTTGGCGACGTCTTCGGCTGTCCTGATGGCGAACTGTTCGTCGAGCGCGGCTCGACGTTCTTGGTCGCTGGCGATGCCGCGCACCTTGCTGACGGCGAACCGAGCGCTGTTGCGCGCCGACATCTTCCAGATTTTCGCCGAGCGGGAGACGCGGCTGGTGAGCGGCGACGACTTCGTTCGCTTGGCGGATTGCTGCGCTGCGGCGGCCAGGCCAGTGGCAAGAGCAAGAACGGCGGTCAGCGAGGCAGCACCCTTTTTCTGCATCAGGCGGCGCTCGTTGTCTGGTGGATCTGTGGCATTGGTTCAGCCCAGTTCAGAGATTTCAGTTGGCCCTGTTGCCGGCAACGGTACGGGTCAGAGGGAAAGCATCGAGGACCTCATTGGGGATGATGTCTCCGGTGACTTCATCGGTCCAGTAGGTGCCTTCGTTCAGCCGGTCGAGTGCGTTTTGGACGCCCTCGAGGTCACGCTGGATTGCATCGAGATCGATGCCTGACGTGGATGTAATAGAGAGTTCGGCGTCCGGCTCGACGTCGGACTCGTCGGTACGGAAATCTCCAAAGTCGCTCACCGGAACGAAGTTAGCCGCGTCGGCGGCAGAACTCGCCGCCGATAGGGTCCGGCGTCATGGCTTTTCCTCCTTTTGACGGTTCCGCACCCCAGCAGCAGGACTTTCCTGCCGCACCCGAGATGGGCATCGACGCGTCCAAGCGGTACACCGCAAAGATCACGACGACGCTCGGCGAGGTTGTCGTCGCACTCGACGCAGTCAAGGCACCGAAGACGGTCAACAACTTCGTCTTCCTTGCGCTGAACCACTACTACGACGGCGTGATCTTCCACCGGATCATCAACGGCTTCATGTGCCAGGGCGGCGACCCGACCGGCACCGGCCGCGGTGGCCCCGGCTACAAGTTCGCCGATGAACTCCCCAAGCCGCGTGAGTACCAGGTCGGTTCGCTGGCCATGGCCAACTCCGGCCCGAACACCAACGGCTCGCAGTTCTTCATCGTGTCGGGCGCATCCGGCGTTGGCTTGCCCCCGCAGTACAGCCTCTTTGGCCAGGTCGTCAAGGGCCTCGACATCGTCGACACGCTCCAGAACGTTCAGACTGATCGCAGCGACCGTCCCCACGACGACGTCATCATCCAGAGCGTCGAAATCACCGTCGCCGAAGACTGAGAGCGATCGCCGCTTCAGTTGGGGTTTGACCCCAACTGAAACGGTGTCGGGTATGCGAGCTTGCCTGCGCGACAATCGCCCAGTGATTCAGCTCTCGAACGCTCAAGCTCGGCGGATTGCCCTCGGGGCGCAGGGATTCAACAACTCCCGGCCGACCGGTCGCGTTGATCGTCGCCACCTCCGCAAGCTCGTCGACCAGATGGGCGTCATTCAGATCGACTCGGTTAATGTTTTGGTTCGCAGCCAGGAGTTGCCGCTTTTCGCACGGCTCGGCCCGCATCCTCGCTCACTGATCTGGGATGCCTCGGCCGACGGCGAGCTGTTCGAGTACTGGGTGCACGTCGCGTCACACGCCCCGGTTGCACTACATCCGCTGATGCGCTGGCGGATGGAGGATCAGCATGCCTGGAAGGCAGTTGATCAACTCGAAGCGCGTCGTCCCGGTTATCTCGACGAGGTGCTCGACCGGATTCGTGTCGATGGGCCAGTGAGGTCAGCCGACCTCGACCAGCGCGACGGCAAGAAGGGCCCGTGGTGGGACTGGGACGACGGCAAACTTGCGCTTGAGGTGTTGTTTCACCAAGGCCGGGCCACGGGTGTGCGCCGTCAGAACGATTTTGCCCGGGTCTATGACTTGACCGAAAACGTGATCCCCGCCGAAATTCTCGCGCGCCCCACACCCACGCCTGACGAGGCCCACAAGGAGCTCCTTGTTCTTGCTGCGCAACACCATGGCGTCGGCACGCTCGACGATCTCACCGACTACCACCGGCTGAAAATTCCAAGGTCGCGCCCGCTCGTGAACGAGTTGGTCGAAGAGGGCTGGCTGCTCCAGGTCGAGGTCGAAGGCTGGACAAAGCCGGCGTACCTCCACCCCGCAGCAAAGCGGCCGCGCCAGATTTCGGCGCGTGCACTGCTCAGCCCCTTCGACCCTGTGGTCTGGTATCGCAATCGAGCCGAGCGGCTGTTCGGATTCCACTACCGGATCGAGATCTACGTGCCGGAACCCAAGCGCCAATACGGGTATTACGTATTGCCTTTTCTGCTGGGCGACGAACTGGTTGGCCGCGTCGATCTGAAAGCCGATCGCAAGGCGGGGCAACTCCTTGTACAGGGCAGTTATGGCGAGCCCGGTATCAACGAGCGGTACGTCGCAGCCGAGTTAGCCGAAGAACTCCAACTGATGGCTGATTGGTTGGAGTTGGACGGCGGTGTGGTCGTGAAGCCGAAGGGCGATCTGTCAAAGTCCCTCGCGGCATCGATGGCCTGAACGATGTCAGGCGTGTGGCGCGGGCACGACCCAGCGGAGCGTGCGGGTGATTCCGTCGCCGATTGCTCGCCCGGCAGTCGCCTCGGTCAGGGGAAGCCAGGGGAGTCGCAATGGCCATCGAGTCCATACCGGCATCAGCGAGACCGCAGCGGCGCAGATCAGGCCGTAGGGAACGCGTCCAGCAGCAGGCAGCGGTGGCTGGATCAGCAGGTAGCGGGCAGCGTCTCGTGCTGCACGCGAGGTGCCCAGTTCTGGTCGGAACGTACGCAGATGTTCACGCAGCTCGGTCTCGGTCTCAGGTGGCGTTTCTACGCCGAGCGCTCGTGCGATAGTGGCTGACTCCGCAACGTACTGATCTCGTTCCGTTCCGACCAGCGGATCGACGCCGTACCGATCATGGGCTGCGAGGAAGCTGTCGAGTTCGGCGACGTGCACCCAGTGCAGAAGGTGAGGGTCGTTCGCCGCATAGGGCCGGCCGTCCGGAGCCGTTCCGACTACGCGCTTGTGGACCCGATGCACGATGTCGACGGCCTTCTGCGCTTCGGATGCCGGGCCAAACGTGGTCGCCGCAAGGAAGTCGGCAGTTCGTTGGAGGCGGCCCCATGGGTCGTGTTGGAAATCGGAGTGTTCGGCGACGCCGGCCATGGCGAGCGGGTGCAGCGACTGAAACAGCAGGGCGCGCATGCCGCCAATGAACATTGCTGCATCCGAGTGAACGCGACGGATTGGGGCGTCGTTGTCGAACCAGCCTGGCTCAAGCGTGTTGAACAATTCAGCGCGACGAAGCTCGGCGTCGGGGCCCGCCACTCGATCCCGGATTTGGTTACCGAGCCAGTCTTGGACCTGGCGCACCGGCGCCGCGAACCCGTTGCCCACTTTTCGATCCGTCATTGCCTCATCGTGTCACGACCTGCTGAGTACCATCCGAGCGTGCCCGAAGATTCTGGAACTGACGACGAGCCGAGCGTCGGCAACATTGATGCCGACGGAATGCGCCACGATCGCCGTGCCACCGACCGCACCCTGCCTCGCTGGGTGATCCCGGGAATCACGATCTTCTGGACCGGATTCCTGCTGACATTTGTTGCGCGCCACGTGTTCCACCGGCTCGCCGACTTGCTGATCCTGCTGCTCGTGTCGCTTTTCATTGCCCTGGCGATCGAGCCCGGAGTCAATAAGCTTTCGACCCGCGGCTGGCGGCGAGGGCGCGCCACCGTTGCGATTCTGCTCGGTGTTCTCATTGCGTTCCTGGTCTTTCTGGTTGCTATCGGCACCCTTGTTGGCGGGCAGATCGCAGACCTGCTGTCTGAATCGGACGTTTACATCGTCGACACGGTCACGTTCTTGAACGACACGTTCGGCACACAGGTCAATGCGCAGTCGGTGATCGACGAGGTCAACGACCCGAACGGCCGCGTGCAACAGTTCATCCAGAGTCAGGGCGACGAAGCACTCCGCCTGTCGCTCGCCGCACTCGGGGTCGTCTTCCAAGGCCTCTCGGTACTCCTGTTCACCTACTACCTCGTCGCCGACGGCCCCCGCCTCCGCCGGGTCATCTGCGCTCGTCTCACCCCCGATCGTCAAGCACGTGTTCTGAATGCATGGGAACTGGCAATCAACAAAACGGGCGGTTACCTCTACTCACGAGCGCTTCTCGCCTTGTTGTCGGCTTTCTTCCACTGGGTCGTGTTCCAATCGATCGGCACGCAGGCGCCGATCGCGCTGGCCCTCTGGGTCGGCCTCGTGAGCCAGTTCCTGCCGGTGGTCGGTACGTACCTCGCTGGCATCTTGCCCGTGCTGGTGACGTTCCTCGACTCGCCATTGAAGGCAGCGATCGTCATTGGTTTCATCATCATCTACCAGCAAATCGAGAACTACTTCTTCGCACCACGCATCACCGCCCGCACGATGGAGCTGCACCCTGCTGTGGCCTTCGGTGCAGCGCTTGGTGGGGCAGCGCTCCTCGGCGCCGTCGGGGCGATCCTCGCGTTGCCCGCTGCCGCAATGGCACAAGCATTGGCCAGTGAGTGGGGCCGACGCTACGACGTGATCGATAACCATTTAACGTTGATTCAACAGCCGCGGCGCAGGGCGGCAACCGATCAACACCCGAGTTCCCAGGACGAATCGCCTCAAACACCATGACCCAGTTCATTGACGGCACGCGGTTCGATACCGGCTCCTTCGCACCGATCGCTGTCGCAACGCGCAGCGGCCTCGACGAGTCGTTGCACTTTGGAGCAGGTGTGGTTCGCGACGGTCTGGGTGCCGTAGAAGCGAGCGTCGGTGATGGCGACACGATCGTGTACCCCCGTTCGTCCCTCAAGCCCTTACAGGCTGACGCGATGGTGGCTGCCGGGCTCGACATTCCCGCAGATCTGCTCGCATTGGCGTGTGCGACCCACAGCGGTGAGGCCATGCACCTCGGTGCTGCTCGGCGCACACTTGAGATGGTCGGGCTGACCGAAGCCGATCTGCAGAACACCCCGGCTCGTCCCTCCGGGGCGACAGCTCGCGACGAGGCCCGTCGAGCAGGCATCGATCCGTCGGCGCTGCAACAGAATTGTTCGGGCAAGCACGCGGCGATGTTGGTCACGTGCAAAATCAACGATTGGCCGATCGAGCACTACATGGCGGTCGAGCATCCGTTACAGCGCTCGATCACGAAGCACATCACTCAATTGATCGGTGCGGCGATCACCGAGATCGGCATCGACGGATGCGGCGCGCCGACGCACGCGTTTGCGCTACGCGGTCTCACCGACGCGTTCGCGGCCGTCGCTTTGGCCGACGGACCAGTCGCCCGGGCAATGCGGGCTCACCCCGAACTCGTCGGCGGCACGGGCCGTGACGTCACCATCTGGATGCAAGCGGTGCCCGGCTTGATCGCAAAAGAGGGCGCGGCCGGGGTCTTGGCTGCAGCGCTTCCCGATGGGCGTGCTGTTGCCTACAAGATCGCCGATGGCTCCGATGTGGCCCGGCAGGCGGTGATGCCGAAGGCAATGAACCTGCTCGGCGTCGACCGGGAAACCATCGGGCGGGTGGTTGCCGAGACCCGAGTTCCGGTGATGGGTCACGGCCACGAAGTTGGCCAGTTACGTCCGCTGCGGTGGCTCGCGCCAGACTGAGCGAGTGAGCAACTCACCTGACTTCGTCACGCTGAAATCGGACGACTTCGAGTACGGCGAGGTCGAACAGATCGCGCCGAACGTGCGACGGATCATTGCTAAGAACCCGTCGAAATTCAGTTACCACGGCACCGGCACCTACATCATTGGCACCGGCGACGTCGCGGTGATCGACCCGGGCCCGCGCATTGACTCGCACCGTGACGCACTTACTGCTGCACTGGCTGGCGAGACGGTCCGTTCGATCCTGGTTACGCACTGCCATGCCGATCACTCGCCCCTCGCCGCATGGCTTCGTGACGAGTCCGGTGCACCGACGGTTGCATTCGGTCCCCACGATCGGCCCGGAGCCGAGCCCTGGGATATCGGTACCGACCCCGATGGTTTCGGGATCGGGCCGCCCGGGTCAGGCGGCAGCGCCGCACAATTGGACGACATCGCCGAGCCCGACGTCAAGATCGAAGAGGCGACCGACCACGACTTCACACCGGACATCGCAGTGGCTACGGGTGACGTGGCTGTCAGCGGTGACGGCTGGTCGATGACAGCGCTGCATACGCCTGGGCACACGTCGAATCACACCTGTTTTGCCCTCGACGACGGCACGACTCGCACACTGTTCACGGGCGACCACGTCATGGGCTGGAGCACGACTGTTGTGTCGCCGCCTGATGGCGACATGAACGACTACTTTGAATCACTCCGCATGGTGGCGGGCCGCAACGACGACGTTGCCATCCCGACTCATGGGGTGCCGATTCCAAACCCGCAGCAGTTCGTCCGTCAACTGATCGCGCATCGCGAGGTCCGCGAGCAGCAGATCGTCGATGCCGTCCGGGGCGGCTTGACGACGATCCCCGACATCGTCACGACGCTCTATGCAGCGGTGCGCGTCGAGCTGCACAAGCCGGCGGCGCGCAGCGTTCTCTCGCACATTGTGAAGCTTGTTGACGATGGGGTGCTCGCACACGACGGCGCCGGTCGCCCGCGCCTCGACAGCGTCTACGCAGCGGGCTAAACCGGTTCGCTGTCGGCGAGTGCCGCGGCGAAGGCGTCGCGCTGCTCAGCCCACCACGCCCGGCGCCGGTCGAATCGTTCAGCGCCGCCCATGGCGCCCCACATCGCGATGAAGTTGGCGTCACCTGCCTCGACCCTGCGGCGCACAAATTCGCCACCCGAATTAATCGTCGTGTCGAGACACTCGATCACTTCAGCTCGCTTGGCGGCGTCGAGTCCGTAGGCATCGGCGACGAGTCGGAGTCGGCGGACGCGATCGATGTCACCCCATCCGAGGCGTGCGGCGTTGGTCGGATCGTCGATTGATGTCAGGTCAGCGAGTTCGGAACTCCATGTTCCGTGGCTCCAGTCGAAGCCCACCGATGCGTCATGTAGGCCGCGGAGCAGTTGTGCTGTCGAGCTGATCGCGTTGTCGTGCTGCGCCCAGTCGGGGAAGGGAGGGGTCGGGACATCGCCAGAAATGAAATGCAGACGTTCGCGTCCGTCAGCGTCGACGCCGATTGGTTCCGAGGCCCCGCCGAACCCAGCGGCCCGGATATGCGCGAGAAAGCGGTGAAGGGTCGGGGTGTGTGGGTTGGAGGGCCGAAACACCTGGTTACCGAGCCGAGTTACGGTGCCAGCGTTCGCGACGCCGCCATGCAGTACCTCTTCGTCCATCACCGAAGTCTTACTGATCGGCGCAAGCTTGGACACGAGCGGCCAACGGCGGCATGCTGTCGAAATGAAGCGACACGTGATCTCACTTGGAGCAGCGGCATGTTTGGCCCTCGCAGCGTGCGGCGGATCAAGCGACGGCGCATCCGAACAACCCGACACTGCGACTGTCGAGACCGAGGCCCCGGCCGAGACGCCCCCGCCGGTCACCGAACCGGCAGCCACCGAACCGGCAGCCACCGAACCGGCAGCCACCGACGTGTTGGTCGACGAACCGGCAGGCGTGGCAGGGGAGTGGGATGTGTTCGAACCCGGCAATGACTGTGCGTGCGCTGACGGGAGCGAGTTTGTGCTGTGGGAACGGCCGGCCGATCGGACCAAGGTCGTTCTGTACTTCGAAGGTGGTGGTGCTTGCTTCACCGAAGAGTCGTGTGACTTCGAGAACGGGACTTACACCTCGAGCATCGACACAACTGAGCCTCCGACCGACTCGGGGCTGTTCGACGCCACCAACCCGCAGAACCCTCTGGCCGATCATTCGATCGTGTATGTCCCCTACTGCACCGGCGATGTCTTTCTCGGTGATGAGACAACGACCTACGGCGATCTTGAGGTCCGCCACAACGGTTTCGTCAACGCATCGGCAGGGCTCGACCTTCTGTTGGCGAACTATCCAGATGCCGAGCAGGTCGTCGTCACCGGGGCAAGCGCCGGCTCGGTTCCGACCCCGCTGTTCGCAGGGCTCGCGTCCGATCGCTATCCGGACACCACCGACATCGTCACCTTCGGCGACAGCTCGGGCGGCTACCCGGACGCGAGCATCGTCAACGCCACTATTGGTTCGCTCTGGGGCACGACGAACAACTTGCCAGCCTGGCCAATCGCTGATGGGCTGACCGCTGAGGAGTTCAGCATCCCGGGCCTCTACGTCCTCGCCGGGACGCATGCCCCAGAGGTTCGGTATGCCCGCTTCGATTACGCCTTCGACCAGACGCAGGCATTCTTCGGCAGTCTCGCCGGAGTTCCAGCCGATGAGTTGGTCACGCTCATCGATGCCACCGAAGCGCTGGGCGAAACTTCCGGAATCGAGATTTCCGCCTACGTGGCACCCGGCTCAGCGCACACGATCATGCGGAGCCCGGAGGTCTATGAGCTCGAAGTTGAGGGAGTGCGTCTGATCGACTGGCTGACCGAACTGTTCGGTGGAACATCACCAGCGGACCTGCACTGCGTCGACTGCGCCGGTTGAGTCACCCGCTGAGCAGTTGCTTGGCGAGGGTCTTCGGCGCGATGTGCAGATGCGCCTCACGGAGCACTGCCGCGACCTCGTCGTCGTCACGGTCAATGTCGACGCGGGGCCGACCCAGCCGCGATGGCCGACGTAGGGCGGGAGGAAGTACCGCTCTGACTCGTCGTCGACTCACTGCTCTTGCACGCCGGGCGGGGCCGCGAACCAGATCGCTGTTCGACCGTCGCCGTGGTGGTCTGCGTGAAAGTTGGCGAACGTCTTTTTGTCGCGAATGAAGAACGTTGGCGATCTATGGCTCGGGCGTTCGCTCGTTTCAGGAAAAGTCGCACAGAACTCTCGGACGGCCTCAAGGGCGACGCTGTCGCTCATGAACGCGAGTGTGCCCTCGTGAGCTCGTGAGCTCGTGAGCTCGTGAGGTCAAGCCTCAACTCGTGAGGTCAGATGACCGGTGCGTCGGCGGTGTCTTGCGGCTCGTCGACCTCGGCGCGGTTGCGAGCAAAGATCTCGGGAGGTTCGCGCCATGGATCGGGCAGTGTGCCGGCAGCGGCCTGCTGCATTGTTTGCCACACCCGCTCGGGGGTGCACGGCAGGTCGATGTGGCGGACGCCGAGGTGTGCGAGTGCGTCGATGACGGCGTTCTGCACTGCTGGTGTCGAACCGATCGTTGCGGCCTCGCCGATGCCCT
>JBLIMF010000040.1:0-18055 GCA_047638615.1 Gammaproteobacteria bacterium | reverse complement strand
CTCCGGAGGAACGGGCCCGACGCGAACGCGCGCGGGAAGGCGCCGGCGGCATCACGAGCTACGCAACCGACGCCGCTGGAAAGGTCGCAGCCTTCGCGCTCGGCGGCCGGATGTTTGTCGCTGGTCTGCTCACCGGCCTTGCGCGGCCGCTCGACGTCGCGGGCCCGGTGTTCGACCCTCGGCCCGATCCAACCGCACGGCGTATCGCCTACGCCAGCGGGCGGCTGCTCTGCATCGGGGAATTGGACGGCACATGGCGAGTGCTCGCCGGGGGCGACCCAACCGAAGCCGACACCGTGTCGTGGGGCAGTGCGGACTTCATCGCAGCCGAGGAAATGCACCGCTTCCGCGGCTATTGGTGGAGCCCAGACGGCAGCACCATCGCGGCGTGCCGCGTCGACACATCACCCGTTGATGAGTGGGTCATTGCCGATCCGGCCAACCCCGAGCGGCCCGCCAAGACCGTGCGCTACCCGTCGGCCGGAACCAACAATGCCACTGTCTCGCTGCACCTGCTCGGGCTCAACGGGTCACGCCTCGACGTCGACTGGGACCACGAGTTCTTCCCCTACATCGCCTCCGTTGAATGGACCCGAGCCGGCCTCATCATGGCTGTACAAGCACGCGACCAACGCGGCACGATGACCCTCAAGGTCGATCAAATCACCGGTGAAACCGAAGTACTGGCCCACGATTACGACGACGCCTGGGTCGAGTTGGTGCCCGGAGTGCCACGTCTTCTGCCCGACGGCACACTCGTCTCAGCGGCTGATCGCGACGGAGCGCGACGGCTGATGGTCGATGGCCAACCCGTGACACCCGCCGACCTTCAGGTCCGTGGCGTACTCGCGGCCGATGCCGAGTCGATTCTGTTCCAGGCCAATCCGATTAACGATGCGACTTCGCTCCACGTCTGGCGACGTCGCAACGACGGCACCCTCACCGCACTGACCGACGAGCCGGGCATCCACATGCTCACCGAACGCGGCGGTACCTCAATTACTCGTTCGACAACGCTCGACGAACCCGGTGCGTCACATCTCGTCACTCACTCATCCGGCACGGCTCGCACACTCGAATCGTTCACCGAAACGCCGCTCGTCACCCCGAATGTGCAGTTCTTCCGGAGCGACGTCACCGGGTTGAGCTCGGCTCTCCTACTCCCGCACGGTCACAATGGCTCGCTTCTCCCCGTGCTCCTCGACCCGTACGGCGGTCCGCATGCCCTGCGCGTCCAGAATTCTTTCAACGCGTTCGTCGCGTCACAGTGGTTTGCAGATCAAGGGTTCGCTGTCCTCGTTACCGACAACCGGGGCACCCCCGGGCGAGGATCAGCCTGGGAACGAGCGGTCCACGGCGATCTTGCCACCGCACCGCTTGATGACCAGGTCGAAGCATTGCGTTACGTGGCGAAGCACACCGCTGTGCTTGACCTCAGCCGTGTTGCCATTAAAGGTTGGAGCTTCGGCGGATATCTCGCAGCGCTCGCGGTACTCCGCCGGCCCGACGTGTTCCATGCCGCCATCGCCGGAGCGCCCGTCACAGAATGGCGGCTCTACGACACTCATTACACCGAGCGCTACCTCGGCGACCCGAAGGCCAGCGCCGGCCAGTACGACGCCAGCTCACTCCTGCCCCTCGCAGGTGACCTCACACGGCCGCTCCTGCTGATCCATGGGCTGGCCGACGACAACGTCGTAGCGGCGCACACACTCCAGCTTTCGTCCGCGCTGCTCGCCGCAGGAAAACGGCACGAAGTTCTTCCGCTGGTCGGCGTCACCCACATGACCCCGCAGGAGCAGATCGCTGAGAACCTGTTGCTCCACCAGCTCGACTTCCTCCGCCGGTCGCTTCCGTAACCAGCGAGCTGACATCTTCCATAACGATTAAGATCCCTGCCGGGGCGCGCGCCTGATGGTTCATCTAACGTCGCACGCGTATGAATAATCGTTTGCTTGAGATGTACCGCGGAGTCGCCGTGCATGCCACTGCCAACCTGGAACACCAGGCCGCCCTCGAGCTACTCGCCCTGATAATGCTTGCCGACCAGGACATCGCCGATGAAGAAGTAGAACTCGTCCGCGAGATCAGCACCGACTGGCACAACGATGAATTTTCCTTCGAGGAATACCTTCGACCCGCAATCGAAGAGGCTCGCCACGCAATCGAACGCGATCGCGTCGAAGAGTTCATCGACTCGATTGACGAACGGATCAGCAGCCGAGTGCTGCGCTCGGCGCTCTTCTCTGCTGCACGCGAGGTGGCCGGAGTCGACGACGAGGTCAACCCTGAAGAAGGTTCCATTCTCTCTGCCGTCGCAGTCCGCTTCAACTGAGGGGAGCCGAGTCGCCCGATATCTGCGTCAGCCCTCACCGCTCGTTGGCAGAGGCCAACTCGGGTTCATGCTTCCTTGACCTCCAACAAGTCGATTCCTCCTCAGGTATGAATTTGGATCAGGCGGGGCGTTTGGCGAGGGCGATCCGATCGAGATTCGCGAGGTCTAGGCGGACTTCGATCTCTCGGTAGCCCTGCTGTTCCAGCAGTGCTGAAACAGCGCGACCTTGGTCGTAGCCGATCTCGAGGACCAACCAGCCGTCCGGCTGCAGGTAATTGACCGCACCCGGAACGATGATTCGATAGTCGTCGAGGCCATCGGCACCGGCGAAGAGCGCACCGTCGGGTTCCCACTCCCCCACATTCGCCTCAAGATCGCCCGACCCGACAGCGACGTAGGGCGGGTTCGACACGATCACGTCGGCCTTCAGATCCTCAGGCAGCGCGTCAAACCAGTTGCCGAACGCGACCCGCACATTGCGCGCCGCTCGACCGACTCCGGCCAGGTTCGCCCGTGCAACATCGAGCGCATCGCTGCTCACATCGCTCAGCCACACCGTCGTGCCGTCGAGCGGAAGTTCGTCGGCACACGCAAGCCCGATCGCACCTGACCCAGTGCCGAGATCGACCACGATGCGGTCACCTCCGACGGCACGCGCAAGATCGAGTGCCACTTCGGCGACGATTTCGGTCTCCGGCCGCGGGATCAGTACGCGCCGGTCGACTTTGAGGTCGAGCCGGCGGAACGACCAGCTGCCGAGCACGTACTGCAACGGTTCGCCCGTTCGGTAGCGCGCCACCATCGCGTCAAGGTGGCTGACCATCCGAATCGTCGGTGTGTCGTCAAGGCTCGCAAGAAACACATCCGGTCCGGTCGAAGATGCCGTTTCGCATATCCATCGCGCATGTTGACGATCGCCAATGACCGATGCGGTCTCGTCCCAGAGCCCCCGCCACGTCAGCGCTGTGTCAGTGGCGTCGGTGGGCTCAGACATCGCCTTCGGCGAGCAGCCGTGCACGCTCGTCGGCAGCAAGCGCGTCCACGACGGGCTGTAGATCGCCACGCAGCACTTCGGCCAGCCGGTAGATCGTGAAGCCGATGCGATGGTCGGTGAGCCGGTTTTCCTTATAGTTGTACGTGCGAATCTTCTCGCTGCGTCCACCACCGCCCGTCTGGGAACGACGGGCATCGGACATCTCTTCGCGCCGCTCTCGCTCGGCCAGATCGAACAACCGCGACCGCAGCACCGTCATTGCGCGCAACCTGTTCTGGAGTTGCGACCGCTCGTCTTGCATCGACACGACGAGGCCAGTCGGTCGGTGCGTAATGCGTACGGCAGAGTCAGTGGTGTTCACGCCCTGGCCACCTGGGCCGCTCGCACGAAACACATCAATGTCGAGATCCCGATCATCGATCGTCACGTCGACCTCGTCGACCTCGGGAAGTGCCGTCACGGTTGCTGACGACGTGTGGATGCGGCCCTGGCTCTCCGTCACGGGCACACGCTGCACCCGGTGCGGACCGCCTTCGAACTTCAGATTCCGCCATGCCGTCGGACCACTAACCATGAGCGTCACCGCGTTGAAGCCGCCCATATCGCTCAGCGTCGTCGACATCAGTTCGACCTTCCAACCGCTATTGGCGGCGTACGCCGAGTACATCTCAAACACGTCACGGGCAAACAAATTGGCCTCTTCGCCACCTTCGGCACCACGAATCTCCATGATGACATTCTTGCCATCATGCGGATCGACGGGCAGCATCATCTCGCGCAGCTCGTTGATCAGCTTTGGGAGCTCGTCGTTAACATCGTCGATCTCGCTCTGGAGCAATTCACGCTCGTCTCCCTTGGCCTCAGGGAGCAACTCTTGCGCAGCATCGCGGTCGGCCGCCCGGCTCTGATGGAGACGGAACTTCTCCATGACCGGGCCGAGGTGGTTGTACCTCTTCGACAGCGACCGTAGCTGCGACGGGTCTGACAGGACTTCAGGGTCACTCAGCTGATGTTCGAGTGTCTCGAATTCGTCACCGACTTGGCTGAGTCGGGCGATCATGTCGGGTTCGGCCATGGCGGTTTGAGGCTAGTGGCGCCGATCGACGTTCGGCCGAAGGCGGTCAGTCCAGAGCGATGAGTTCGATCGGCACAATCAGAAGTTCCGCCAGCTCACGCGTAACCGAAAGGAGGTCACGCGTCGGGACGGCGAGCCGCACTGGCGTTCCGACTACCCGTTGCACGTCAGCCACGAACGGAATGACATCGAGGTCGACACCGGACGAGAACACGACGTGCACTGCCTGTCCGCCAGCCGTCGATCCTGCTGCCACGCACGGAATCGGGTCCTTCAGGTTTGGACGGGGCGCGGGCGGCTCGACCGACTGCAGCCTGGCTAGACCGACGCGGCTCGGATCTTGCTCGGCTTCCCAGCGAAGGTAGCGCTCGACACCGAGCCGGTTAAGAGGGTGCTGCCGTGCCGAAGCAGAACGATGCATGATGACCGTCTCAACCACCGACGTCAATGCCTCGGCAGTGGGCATGTCGCCGTGCAGCATCTGAAATGCCTCACGGTCTGCAGCGCCGACTCCAACTTCGAGTCGAACGCCGTCACCACGGTCGAATACTCCGTCCGTCGCCGACGCCCAAACGGCGACGTCGCTGAGTTCGGCGAAGAAGCCGACGGTGGGCTGATCGACGATGCGACAGATTTCCAACCCACGAACCTCGCCAGCGATGGTGCCGTGCTCGACGTTGACCGCTGCACCCGAGTTCGTGATCATCTCGACCAAGTCGGGGTTGTCTTTCGAGGCCGTGCGGTGTGCAGGCAACGGCTCAGCAACAGTCGGCAGGAGTGTTCGGTCTTCGGGGAACCATACGTTGATCGGAAAGCCGAACATCTCGGCACGACGTGCGACCGTGCCTCCACCGGCGTCAGCGACGACGTTGAGCGCAGTTGCTCCGTGCCGAATGGACCAGGCGAGCGACGCTCCGAGCAAGCGGCTCGCGTCACCATCGACGAGCACCCACGCAGTATCTCCATCGACAAGCGCTGACCCACCGAGCAACGGTGCTGGTTCGGCCCCGACTGGTCGACCGACATGGTCACTCACGAGTGCGCGTAGCTTGACCCCGCGGAGCTGTGCTCGGCGTTGTGGATCCATCGCAGCAGACATCAGGCGAACGTTACCGGCGCCCACCCACCAGGTGCGGCACCGTCTGGCCTGCGACGAAGTTGAGGTTCGCCGTCTCCGGTCGCCCCACACCAATCGGGTACACCGAGATGAAGCTCGGCGACTTGGGTGGACTGCGGTGACGTGGAAGACGACGGACGTTGCGTTTGTCGAAGGCACGCCAGGTGACCCGCGAAGAGGTGGAGATTCTCGATCGGCTTGCCGAACAGGAAGTGCGACGCCGACGAACCGCGGTCGGTCCCGTCGCCATGGCTGATCCGGGTACGACCAAAATTGGAGAATGTCATCACCGTGAAGCGATCGAGCCATCCTGGATTCAGGACGTCGAAGAATCGAATGACCGCGTCGTTCAGTTCCTGCATTCGGACAGGGTGCTGTTCGGCCTGCCCGCTACGACTACCGAGATCGCCGAAGCCAGCGGTGAGCACACGGAACCTGAGGTTCGCATTGATCAGGCGGGCCGCGACTTCGAAGCGAGCCACGATGCCAGTCTCAGGGAATTCCTCAGGAATGTGCGTAGCGATCGTCTTTGCAACGCCGAGCTGTTCGACCAATGCACCCGCAACTTGTTGCTGCCAGAACGAACCTGCGCGCAAATTCGTCGCGCGAATCGTCTGATACATCCGGAGGTCGCTCTCGTTGGTGCCGCCACCGAAGCCCGGCGGCCTGCTGGGATCGCAGCGGCTCGGCTCGACGGCCCAATCATGTGCAGTGGAAGCAAGTACCCAACTTTTGCAGCTGCGACCAAACCTTTCGATCCATTGAGATGCCCATCAAGCCAACGAGTTGAAGAAACCGGCGCCGGTCGAGCGCGTGCACCTCGTCGCGGGTAAACGCCACTTCGGGTGCGGTGAGATGGCGGAGCGCTCCGGCTCTGGAGATGTCGGTGTGGAGCATGCGTTATCCGTTCAGGCGAGATGGGGCTCGGGGAGCACGAAAATGGCGAGGACCGCCTGGTTACGGTTCCAGAGCGAGCCTCGGCCGAGGTGAGCGATGATCTGCTGACGACCCATTCGATTGGCGAACGCACCAGCTTGGTCTTGACCGAATCGTCGTAGAACTCGTCACTGATCAGCATCACGCAAACCCATGGCGTGATGTCGAAGCCTGTCGTCAACAGCCTGCGGCGCATTTTGGCGATGACGGCCGGCGGTGGTGTCTGGTTGGCGAAATCGATCCAGAACTTTCGGGAGAAGAACTCGGCAGTGGCCTGGCGGCTCGGTCGGCTGCGGTTGGCTACGTTCGCGGCGTTCGCCGGGACGACCTGATTGCCAAGAACGGCCTTGATGGTTTCGTCACCGTGCAGTTTCGGGTCGCCACCGTTGTAGTTGGCGAGCGCCTCACGGCGATACAGGTCAATCTGGTCCTGCATCCGTTCGGGTTCGATGACCTTGCTGAGATTGCTGATGAAGTGTCCGTACCAGAACAGCGAGATTTGCCCCTGCATCGGGCGCAGCGAGTCATGAGCGATCCGGTCGAACCAGAAGTGGGCGAGTTCGATGCCGCGCAGCGAGCCTTGGGCTTCGCCAGGGCTCGCGTCGGTGACCGATGGCGGATTCGCAGGCACAGCCAGAATGTTGTCGACGGCGGCAGCGATCGATCCGAGCGCCATCAGCGCAGTGACTCTGACGTCGCGATCGACAAACTCGGTCCGGCGATGGAGGCGAGGGACGTTGACTTCGTTCAACTGTGGTGCGTGTGGGGATTCCCGGACATCGATGGGACAGCGCTGACGGTTCTCATTTGCTGCATTGTCCGTTATGCCACTACCGACTCGAAGGACGTGCACCTTGAATTGGCCGTCGTCCCCTGTTCGTCATATTTGGGTTGTTGTTTCGTCACCCCAAGTCGATGACCAGGGAGAACGCAAAACGCCGCCCCAGAGGACGGCGTTTCGTTCGATACATCTTGCCGATCGCTTGATCGGCACCTCCGCACAACGGCAGAGGACATAGGTCACTCCTCGAAGTTGGAGGGGGCACCCTTGCGAGCGCCGTAGCGCTTGTTGAAGCGCTCAACGCGGCCACCGGAGTCGACAAGCTTTTGCTTGCCGGTGAAGAACGGATGGCACTCGTTGCAGAGCTCAAGGCTCAGTTCGTCGGTGCCAGTCGACTTCGTCATGAAGATGTTCCCGCAGGAACACTTCACTGTGGTGTCGGTGTAAGTGGGATGAATGTCGGTCTGCATCGTCGTGTCCTTTGTTGATCTTCTGGTGCCGGCTGAAGAGACTTCGTCGGCGACAGATCGGGTGGAGAGAGTGTAACCACGCGCGATTCCGTTTTGTTCCAGCGCCGAAGGCGCTGAAGCCTCACATTCCGGGTTGCTTGCCGATTTCGCTCAGGAACTCGGCGTTGGTACGGAACGTCTTCAGACGGTCGATGAGCAGCTCGAGGCCAGGAGCCCCATTGCCACCGTCGGCAAGACCGCTGAGGACCCGACGGAGCTTCCACACCATTTGGAGCTGCTTGCGATCGAAGAGAAGCTCTTCGTGGCGAGTCGACGACGCATCGACGTCGATGGCTGGGTAGATACGCCGCTCCGCTATCTTGCGATCAAGGCGGAGCTCCATGTTGCCAGTGCCCTTGAACTCTTCGAAGATCGCTTCGTCCATGCGACTGTTCGTGTCGACCAGCGCCGTAGCGAGGATGGTGAGCGAGCCGCCCTCCTCGACGTTGCGGGCCGAACCGAAGAACTTCTTCGGCGGGTACAGCGCTCCGGCGTCGATACCACCGGACAGGATCTTGCCGCTCGAGGGAGCAGCCAAGTTGTACGCACGGCTGAGGCGGGTGATGCCGTCGAGAATGATGACGACATCTTCGCCTTGCTCGACCAGGCGACGTGCCTTGGCAATCGCCATCTCGGCGACGTGTGCATGCTCATCGCTCGGCCGATCGAAGGTCGACGCAATGACTTCGCCGCTCACGCTGCGCTTCATGTCGGTGACTTCTTCTGGGCGCTCGTCGATGAGCAACACAATCAGCTTGCACTCGGGATTATTGAGCTCGATCGACTGGGCAATCGTCTTCATGACCGTGGTTTTGCCAGCCTTCGGAGGCGACACGATGATTCCGCGCTGGCCCTTGCCGATCGGTGACAACAGGTCGATGATGCGTGCCGTCATGTTCGCTGGATCGGCCGGGTTTTCGAGGCGCAACTGCGAATCGGGAAACAGCGCAGTGAGATCTTCGAAGCGCGGCCGCTTCTTCGCCGCTTCGGGGTCACCGCCGTTGACGGTTGTGACTTCGATCAGCTGCGGATTCTTCTCGTTCCGCTGCGCTGCACGCATGGTGCCGACAACGAGGTCGCCGCGACGCAAACCGAACTGCATGGCCACCTTGACGGTGATGTACGCGTCCTGCTTGCTGGGGAGGTACCCGTTGAGGCGAAGGAAGCCGTACCCCTGGTCGTGCATGTCCAGGTAACCAGTGACCTCGGTTGGTTCGTTGCTCTGGGACTGACCATCGGAATCAGTTTCGACGAAGTCGACATCTTCACCCTGGGGGCCATCGAAGCCCCTGTTGGGGCCGCCCTTGCGACGACGGCGCCGACGCTTGTTGTTGCCTTCGCCTCCGTCGTCGTTGCGGTTCTGGGCGCCCTGATTTCGGTTGCCTTGCTGGGCACCACCGCCCTGCGCGCCACCACCCTGGTTGCCTTGCTGGTTACCGCCACCCTGGTTGCGGTTGCCGTCGGTGTTGCGATTTCGGTTTCCGCCCTCTGCGTTGCGGGTTTCGCCAGCGTTGCGGGTTTCGCCTTCAGCGCGGCTGCCCTCGTTGTTCCGATTACGGCTGCGTTCGCCGGCTTCGCCATTGTTGCGATTTCGGTTGCGCTCATTGTTCGATGAGTCGTCACCGGACTTGGCTTCGGTTTCGACTTCGCTGATCGTCGTGTTGACCCCGTCGGCGAGCAGTGCGATTTCCCAGTCGGCGAGCGGGTCACCGTCGGGGCCGAGTACGACGCCGTCGTCAGGAGCGGCGGACTTGTCGTTCTGCTTGGGGGCAGATTTCGGAGTGGACGGCGTCGCGTCAGCACCCCGTTGCGATGACTTCCGCCCTTCTGCCGGGTCGACGTCGAGTGCGAGTTCGGGCTTCTTGGCGGCCCGGGGTGTCCGAGCAGTGGCCGGGGCCGGGGCCGGGGCCGGAGCGCTAGACGGACCGGTCGTCTCAAGAATTTTGTTGATGATTTCAGACTTCTTCAGACGGGAAGGGGCCTTGACGCCGAGCGCCTTCGCCATTTCCAGCAGCGTGTCTTTGTCCTTGGATTCCAGAACGGAGTGTTCGA
The DNA here is from genome assembly GCA_047638615.1 of Gammaproteobacteria bacterium. GTDB lineage: Bacteria > Actinomycetota > Acidimicrobiia > Acidimicrobiales > Ilumatobacteraceae > Ilumatobacter_A. The sequence continues at coordinate 8,256 of JBLIMF010000040.1, read as the reverse complement.
GTGCGGCAGCGGCCACGTTGTTCCTCTCCTTCCGCGCCCTGTCGGGGAGTTACGGAAAGTGATCGTGCCAGAAGAATGAGGGGTCAGAACGCGCCCGACGGGGATCCTCTGAACGGAATTCGCACACGACCGAAAGCTCGGGGTGCGGCTCGGCGAACCGAATAACCACACATTAGCTCGCGTTTTATGAGGAATGCAACGCGTGTCGTTTGCTGACCAATGCCCGACCGATTCCCGACGTCATGGCAGACGCCACACCGACACGTGCCTCGTGCAGGGCTTGCGCTGCCAGTTGCGCCTACCGCTGATCCACTTCGAGGCCCGCCAGTGGTGCCATGGGGTCGTATCCGGAGGCAATGCAATGCGGCGCTTCGAGTCAAAGACCTCTGCGTTGTTCTCGTCGATCCAGACGTGGTGGCGGATCGAGGTCTGATTGGCGAGATCGAACTCGCCCAAGCCGATGTAACCATCGGACATATCAAACACACGGAACCTTCCCCGGACGAGCCGACCGATCTGGGGCACGAGCATCTCGACGCGCCAGCGCCGCCCTCAGCGTGTGGTGAGTTCCTCGACGAGCGCCTGCACGGTGGCGAGGTCGTTGGCAACGGTCTGGGTGCGTTCTGTGCGATCGAAAAGATCAGCGAGGTGCCCAGGAAGCTCAGGGCGAGAGCCAGTGGCCTGCTCGACTGCATCCGGAAACTTTGCAGGATGCGCAGTGGCCATGGTGATCACGGGGCCTCCCTCATCGTTCGCCGAGAGCATCCGCGCCGCTGCTGTCGCCGTGGCCGTATGCGGCTCAACCACGTAGCCACCCGTGACGTCGTAGATCCGCTTGATCTCGGCCAACGTGTGCTCGTCGTCGAAGGCCGCTGCCCGAATCGACCCGCTCAGGAAAGCGGCGCGTTGGTCGGCCTCGATGGTGAGGTTGCCCGTCGCCCGGAAGCGCCGCATCTGCTCAGCCGTCATCCCACCGTCGCGATCGTTCATCTCGAAAAGCAGACGCTCGAAATTGGACGACACTTGAATGTCCATCGACGGGCTCAACGACGGGATCACCGCACGTGCACTCATGTCGTTGCTGTTGATGAAACGGGTCAGGATGTCGTTGGTGTTCGACGAGATAATGAAGTCACGGATCGGCGCGCCCATCTTGCGGGCGATCCACCCGGCGAGCACGTTGCCAAAGTTTCCAGTTGGCACGCTGAAAGTGACCGGTTTGTCAAACATCTCGGATGCAGTCACGTAATAAACCGTTTGCGCCATCACTCGTGCCCAGTTGATCGAGTTCACCGCCGAGAGCTGATTGCGTTGACGAAATTCGACGTCGTTAAACATTGCCTTGACCATGTCTTGGCAGTCGTCGAACGTCCCCTCGACGGCGACGGCATGCACGTTTGGGGCGTCGACGGTCGTCATCTGCTTGCGCTGCACGTCACTCGTGCGGCCAAGCGGGTACAGGATGACAATGTCGATATTCGCGCAGCCCAGCACGCCATCGATCGCGGCAGAGCCGGTGTCGCCTGACGTGGCTCCGACGATCGTGGCCCGTTCGCCCCGTTCGACCAGCACGTGATCGAACAGCTTGCCGACAAGCTGGAGCGCAACGTCTTTGAACGCGAGCGTCGGGCCGTGGAACAGCTCTTGCACCCATTGGTTGTGGTCGATCTGGACGAGCGGCACAACCGCCGGATGGCGGAATGTCGAGTACGCCTGCGTGGCCAGGTGGGTGAGCGTCAGTTCATCGATATCTGGTTCGACGAAGGGCAGCATCACCTCAACGGCTCGCTCGACGTAGGTCCGAGCGGTCGACGGCTGCTTGAGAGTCGGCCACTTCTCAGGCATATAGAGCCCGCCATCAGCGGCGAGACCAGCCAACAGGACATCGCTGAAACCCAAGACAGGGGCATCACCGCGGGTGGAAACATACTTCATGTTGCTCAGTCTCCAATAACGCGCAACAGGCCGCCGACCTTGAGCACGACGTCAAGTTCGTTGAGTTCGCGAACGGTGGCTTGGACATCTTTCTCGAGGGCCGAGTGTGTAATGAACACGAGTCGAGCATCAGGCCCATTTCCCTCTTGCTCTGCGGCGCGGATCGAAACGCCGTGCTTCGCGAAGACGCCAGTGACCGAATGGAGCACACCTGGCTGATCTGCGACGTCGAGCCCAAGCAAGTACTCGGCAGAGGTCTCGTCGATCGGCCGGATCGTTGCCTTGCCGAGCTCGCCGAGCGAACCGTGCGTGCCTGCACGCAGGTTGATGGCTGCATCGACGACATCACCGAACACGGCACTCGCCGTCGGCGCTCCACCGGCACCGCGGCCATAGAACATCAACGATCCGACGAAATCGCCCTCGACGAACACTGCGTTGAAACTGTCGCGAACCGAGGCGAGCGGATGCTGAACCGGCACCATCGTCGGGTGCACGCGGACGCTGATCTCTTCGGTTGCTGCATCTCGCTCGACGATGCCGAGCAGTTTGACGACGTAGCCGAGTCGGCGTGCGATCGCGATCTCGGAGGAAGTGATCTCGCTGATGCCCTGGTGGTAAACGTCGCCGGCCACGACCTTCTTGCCGAAGGCAACTGTCGCGATGATCGCAGCTTTGGCTCCTGCGTCGTAGCCCTCGACATCAGCTGTTGGGTCACGTTCGGCGTAGCCAAGGCTCTGCGCATCTTTGAGCGCTGCGCCATAGTCAGCATCGCCACCGGCGTCGACCGCGTCGGTCATCTTGGTGAGGATGTAGTTCGTCGTGCCGTTGATGATGCCGAGCACGCGAGTGATTGGTTCACCGTGCAGGCTCTCGCGCAACGCACGCATGATCGGGATACCACCAGCGACCGCTGCCTCGAAGAGCAGGTCGCGATGCGCAGCGTCGGCCGCGGCATACAGCTCGGCGCCAACGTTGGCGAGGAGTTCCTTATTGGCAGTCACAACAGGTTTGCCGTGCGACAGGGCAGCAAGAATCAATTCACGCGCCGGCTCGATGCCACCAATCGACTCGACGATGATGTCGACGTCGGGGTCGGTGGCGACGCCCATGGCATCACGGGTCAGTACGCCCTCCGCGAGTTCGACATCGCGAGGCGCCGACATGTTCCGGACAGCAACGCGGGTGACGGTGAGGTCGATCCCGGTTCGAGCAAGCACAGTGGCGCGCTGCGCCTCCACGAGAGTTACGAGTGCGGCACCCACGTTGCCGCAGCCGAGCACACCGATCTTAAGAGACGTTATGTCGCTGGTCACGCCGCTGAGGCTACTGGTTGCACACCATCGGTTCTCAGGACATTGCCTGACAGGTACGGTCGGCCAAATGACGACGACCGATCATCCGTTGGCAGCCGTGAGCCGAGAATTTCGGGCTGTGGCCGCCATGGTCAGGAACGACCAGTGGGACTTGCCGACGCCATGCCCCGAGTGGAACGTGACCGAGGTGCTTGGGCACGTGATCGCCGGCAGCCAGATGTCTGTAGCGATTGCAGCTGGTGCGGGCCGGGCCGAGGCGATAGATGTGCTGTCAACGGACTTCATCGGCGACGACCCGCTTGATGCGCTGAATGCGCTTGACGTCGCCCTGGCGTTGCAGCAGACCGCTCTCGTGGACTCTGTCGTCGATGAACGGGTGTGCCAACACCCCGCTGGCGACATGACCGGCGCGCAGCTCCGCAGCCTCCGCATCAGTGACCTGCTGGTCCACCAGTGGGATCTTGCCCGAGCAATCGGCGCAGACGAGACGCTCGACCCTGACGTCGTCCAGATCGTCTGGGATGACATCTCGCCGATGGCGCCGGTGATCGCTCAACTCGGTGTGTTCGGCAACGGTCCAAGCGGCACGGTCCCCGACGACGCTCCGCTGCAGGAACGCCTCCTCGACCTCTTAGGGCGTCGTCCGTAAATCATCACGTTTGGGGCCTGACCCCAAACGTGATGATTTAGACGGTGCGGCCGAGAAATGCTGCGAGCTGATCAGCGTTGCACGCACCCTCGGGGTATTCCTGCTCGACGCCAAACGGTGCGGCACCGTCTTCGCCGCGAAACCCCGGCTGGATCATTTGGCGGCTGGCTTCGAGGAGCTGTGCGGCCAGCTCGGGGGCGAGGTCGGTGGACTGGCCGGTGGCCTTGGCGAGGTCCCAGCCGTGCGTGAACGTGTCGTTCATGGCGAGACTCAGAACAGCGCGGCCCGGCATTTCGCCGAACGGCATCTTGACCATGCCGTCGAGTGCGCCGTCGGCTTCGAAACAGTCGACTGTTGCCTGCGTGGCTGCGTCGTATGCGGCGAGGAAGTCCCCAGCGGAATAATCAACTTCTTCGCTGCTCGGCCGCTGACCGGTCATGCCCGCGACGAAAAATCCCTGAGCTCCGATCACGTGGTTGACGATGCTGGCGACGTTCCACGACGCACAGGGCGAGGTGTTCTGCATCTGATCAGCGGTGACGTTGGCGAGGACGCTGCGAGTGCTGGCGTTGACCATCTTGAGAGGTTGTGTGCTCATAGTGGGCAACCTACTTCGAGCGCAGATAGTTGCGAAAGGGGCCTGACCCCATACGCAACTATCGGCGGACGAGGTCGTGGTACTTCGCGAGATTTCCGACGACGTCGTTGAAGCGATTTTCATCGAGGATCGCTCCTTCGCGCCGGACGTCGTCGGGATCGATCCGCAGCAGACGGTCGATTTTTGCGTAGCTCGGACGTCGCTTTGGGTCCCATGCGCCGCTGCCGACCGGCACCTGGTCGTCGCGGCCCTTGTTCTTCGAAGTCAGCATCACGCCAGCCAAGTCATCGCCGGTCCGTCCGATGATCACGACGGGCCGATCCTTGCCGCGGTGCGGATCCTCCTCGTACGGCACCCAGGTCCACACGACTTCGCCGGGATCAGGGTCGCCATCGAGATTCGGGGTGTACTCGACACGGGTTCCGTGCTCGACCCGCTCAGTCCGCGGAGCAGCCCGCTTGCGTGGCTTGCCAGTCCCCTTCTCGCGTTCCTTCTGCGCTGCCTGGACCTGCTTGAACAGCTGCAGCAGGATGTTCACCCATTTACTCATGTCAGTTCGTCCTTCTGAGCGATCGCGTTGGCGATCCTTGCGGCTTGACCGAAGCGTCAGCCGAGATCGGTGCGAAGAAGGTCGTCGTACGTCTCGCGACGGACAACGAGGCGAGCGTCGCCGTCTGCTGCGAAGACGACGGGCGGCCGTGTGATTTTGTTGTAGTTCGAACCCATCGAATGCCCGTACGCGCCCGTGACCGGCATCGCAAGAAGGTCGCCGACAGCGATGTCGGCAGGGAGCTGCGCCTCGAACGCAAGCACGTCGCCAGATTCACAATGCTTGCCCACAAGTCGGGCAGTGAGGTCGCGGGGAGCCGATACGGCGCGCGGTAGAAACGACTCGTAGCCGGAGCCGTAGAGCACCGGGCGGGGGTTGTCGCTCATTCCGCCATCAACCGACACGAAGGTGCGGACACCAGGGATGTGTTTGAACGTGCCAACGGTGTAGACGGTCATCGCAGCCGAGGCGACAATCGCTCGGCCAGGTTCGACACTGACCTTCGAACGGACACCGAGTGCCTCGCAGGCGTCGAGCAATACGTTGCCCCACTGGGCGATGTTGGGCGCTTCTTCACCTTCGACGTAGGCGACACCGAGGCCGCCGCCCAGCACGAGTTCGGGCAGGTCGAGCGGCACGGCGAAGTCGGCCATCACCTCTGCTGCCTTGGCGAACGACGACGCCTCAAACACGTTCGAGCCGATGTGACAGTGCACACCGACCAGATCGACGGAATCTGAACGACGCGCCCGATCGACCGCCTTGATTGCGTCGCCGTTGCGGAGGTTGAAACCAAACTTGGAGTCGTCTTGACCAGTGGCGATGAACTCGTGCGTATATGCCGACACGCCCGGGGTGATCCGCAGGACCACCTGAGGTGGTCCGCCATTGGCATGGCGGAACCCGTACGCCCAGAGCCCATCGAGGCGGTCCAGCTCATCGAAGCTGTCAACGATGACGTGGCGCACGCCAGCGGCGATCGCCTCACTCAATTCTGTGACGGACTTGTTGTTCCCGTGCAAGGTGCACGCGTTCGCTGGCACACCAGCAGCGAGTGCCACCGCGAGCTCGCCTCCCGAAGCGACGTCGAGTAGCAAGCCTTCGTCGTAGGCCAGCTTGGCCATCGCCTTACAGAGAAACGCCTTCGTTGCATAGACGACCTTTTGATGCCCAAAGGCTGCGACGGCTTCCTGGCAGCGGGCGCGCAGGTGCGCCTCGTCGTAGAGAAACACCGGCGTGCCGAACTCGGCAGCGATCTCGTCGACACGGCAACCTCCGACGCTGAGCGACCCGTCAGCTTCGACACGTGCATTGTCGGAGAGCAAGTGCAGTGGCAGCGCAGACATCGTCACATCTCCTCCGGAGCCAGGATGCCGAGCAGGCCGAGGCTATGTTCGAGCGCGCGGGCCGTGAGGTCGGCGAGTGCGAGGCGACTCGTGCGCATCGGTTCGTCAGACTTCAAGATTGGGCACTCCTGGTAGAACGAGGAGAAATCGGATGCCAGCTCGTACACGTAGGTGCAGAGCTTGTGCGGGCTGTACGAGTCGAGCGTGTTATCGATCGCCGACGGGTAGCCCATGATCCGCATCGCCAGCGCTTTCTCCGCTGTGTGGCCAAGCACGATCGGAGCGTCCCGCACCGTCGACCGCTCGACATCCGCACGCCTGAAGATCGAGCAGATACGAGCGTGTGCATACTGCAGATACGGGCCAGTGTTGCCTTCGAACGCGAGCATCCGGTCCCAGTCGAAGACGTAGTCCTTGATGCGGTCGGTCGACAGGTCCGCGTACTTGAGAGCACCGATCCCAACCGCTTGAGCAACGACGCCACGATCTTTCGCTGCCATATCGGGATTCTTCTCTGCGATCGAGGTGTCGGCACGTTCGACGGCTTCGTCCAACAGGTCGACGAGCTTCACTGAGTCGCCGGCGCGGCTTTTCATCATCTTGCCGTCCGCTCCCAGCACGCTGCCGAAGTTCACGTGCACCGCCTGGGTTGGCTCTGTGAGCCAGCCCGCCATGCGACAAACTTCGAACACCATCTGCAAGTGGTGCGCCTGAGGTGTCCCGATCACGTAAAGCATGAGGTCAGCGCCAAGCCGCTCAACTCGGTCGACCACGCACGCGAGATCGCTCGTCGCATACATGAAGGCACCTGTCTTGCTCTTCGTGATCATCGGCAAGGGGTTGCCATCCCGGTTCTTGAATCCAGAAGGGAACACCACTGTTGCGCCGTCGGACTCACTCACCAGGCCTTGCTCTTCGAGCCGCTGGTGAACCCCCGTCATCAACGATTGGTAACGGCTCTCGCCGGCCAGGTCGTCGTCCGTCAGCAGCACGCCGAGCTTCGTGTAGACACGGTTGAAATAAGCGTTGGACATCTCGACCAGACGACGCCAGAGCACGAGTGTGTCCTCGTCATTGCTTTGCAGCAACACCACGCGCGCACGAGCACGTTCTTGGAATGGTTCCGAATCCTTGAACTTGGCGTTCGCCTCCTTGTAGAAGCCGTCGAGGTCACCCTGCGATAGCCCTTCGGACGCCACGTCCTCGCCAAGATCAAGAAGATGCTCGATGAGCATGCCGAACGGCCGCCCCCAGTCGCCGATGTGGTTCTCCCTCGAAACGGTATGACCAAGGAACTCCATGATTCGCACGAGCGAGTCGCCGATCACGGTGCTGCGCAGGTGGCCGACGTGCATCTCTTTCGCGACGTTCGGCGCGGAGTAGTCGACTACGACGCGCTGAGTGTCGACGGCTCGCGCGACGCCCAACCGATCGTCGGTGACGACTTCGGCGAGCTGCGCTTCGAGGAATGCATCAGCGAACGTGACGTTGATGAAGCCTGGGCCAGCGACTTCGAGTTCGGATGCAATGTCGGCAAGCACGCCGGAGTCGACGACCTGCTGAGCGAGCTGGCGAGGGTTCGATCCAACTCGTTTCGCCAGCGGAAGGGCGCCATTGATCTGTGCGTCGGCACGGTCGGACGGGCGCACCGTCGGGTCGGACGGTTCGCCACCATTGAGTTCAGCGAAGATCGGCGCCAACAGCGTCGAGAGTGTTGCGAGGGGATCTGGCATGCGCCAACCAGTCTGCCCGATGCAGCCACTTCTCACCCCGATCGATTCGGCAGCGACATTCATTTGTCAGAGCTGGCCAACAAACGTCTCATGGCAGTAAGTCCGACCGAGTGAGCTGATCAGGCGTTA
>JBLIMF010000039.1:0-18098 GCA_047638615.1 Gammaproteobacteria bacterium | reverse complement strand
CGGTGCTCGGTGGGGCGGCGTCCATTGTCGGGGAGCTACGGCGTGGTCGGGCAGGGTCGTAGGAGCTACCGGATACTGAGACGACACACCAAATCAACGGGCCCAACAACCTGGTCCCAGTGTGCACTCACCGTCACCACAAGATTGACGACGAAGGCTGGGTCATCGAGCTTGGGCGCTAACGCTGCAACCGGCACCAGCAGCGTGCTCTGGCCACTGCGGCGAAAGGAAGACAAGATGCGGTGTTGCATCGGGCCCAGCCATCAACTCAGTACCAATCCCGTTGGGCGGCCACCCGCCCTTGCCGGGTCAAACGTCATGTCACAGTGAAAACACCGGAACACATGACAAACGCCTCGCCGACGAATTGGCGATGCCTGTCACGTCATTCGATGATGAACTCTCCGAGCGAGCTGGCTGCAGACTCGATCGAAATCAGTGGCAGCAGCTTGTTGGGGGATGCACCTGGAGTCTGAGGCGGTACATACTGCGCACCGCATAACATGATCAATTCAGACGCCCGAGAGCGAGCATCGAAGTCATCCGCGGCGATGGCAGCCTGTGCGGCGGAGGACTTTTCCAGCTTGAAGTAGTTCGGCCAGTTTGCCGACCGTGCACTGCCGTGCGGGCCATTCGCCGCAGCTGGTCCTGCAGTCGGCAGAGCCCTACCAAACAAACATGGCCGACAGATCGACGCACATCGCTCTTTCAGCATCGAGACCGTCGCCACTTCACAGTCGACGGTCCCAACGTGGAAAGCCAGCAAACGAGCCAGCAAGGCGCGCGCCAGCGCTCCTTCAACAGGCCCTCAGTGACCGGTCCTCAGTCGTCAAGCGTTACGGGACGGCAATCGTTCGCGCAGCCGGTGGCGGAGTTGGCGAAGCCCGGTGCAGCGGATCGATGGAGTACCGCACCAGCCGGCGAGAAGCAAATCAACTGCTTGCCGTCCGGGACGTCGATGCTCGGGCTTTCTGCATCCTGATCAACAACAGCGGTGCCATCAACGATCAGGCTGTAGCCGTCGTGATCGAGCGGCGGATAGCACAGCGTGACCATCGCTGCCGCCGTTGCATTGAGCGCCGTGCCGGTACTCACCGACAGCAGAATCACCGAACCCGAACCCGAACCCGAAGGCTCAGACCACTGCGGCGAAAGGGAGACCAGATGCGGGGTTGCATTGGGCCGTACCGTCAGCAAGTACGCCCACGTGTACTCGGTGGTTTTCGCACGGAGGTCAGCCAACTCGACAGGGATACTCATGACCGCACACTACGACGCAAGGGTGCTCCCTCGTCTAGATGCTCAGAGCGACGAGGAGCGAACTGCGCCGCGCTTCTGGAAGAAGTCGCCTACCTGATTCAGCGACAGCACCGTCAACGTCAGCGCCAGCGAGGGCCAGAGCACCTGCAGCACATCGGTCTTAATGTCACGACGTGACTGGTTGATCATGTTGCCCCACGACGAAGTCGGCAGCTGCACGCTCAGACCGAGGAACGACAGCGCCCCCTCAACCACGATGACGAATGCCGCAGCGACCATCGCGTACGACACAAGCGTCGGGAGCACATTCGGGATGATTTCCCTGAACAGAATCTTGGTCCGTTTGGTTCCAATCGCACGGGCGGCCAGGACGAACTCACGATTCGAGATTGCCAAACTGTTCGCTCGCGCAACTCGGGTGTAGGCAGGAATCGACAGAAACCCGATCACGCCACTGATCACGAACAGGTCACGAACCTCGAAGATCGACACCAGCGCCAGCAACAGCACCAGAGCCGGGAACGCCAGGATCACATCGATCACCGACATGATGACGGTCTCGGTCCGGCCACGTACGAAACCGACGAGCGCTCCGAGGAATCCACCGATAACGATGCCGAAGAGCGCCGAGGTCGTTGCAACAATCAGACTGACCCAGCCGCCGTGTGCGATGCGAGCAAACGAGTCACGGGCCAACGCATCGGTGCCAAGCCAGTTGCTGGCGGACGGACCTTCGATCGGCTCTCCGGTACCGAACTCACCGGTCGACGCGTCAAAGTTGTTGAGCTGCAGGTTCGGGTCCTGCAACGGCAACGCCCCGTTGAAAACCGACGTGTCGAGCTTCGCATAAATCGCGATACCCACGATGAAGGTCAGCCAGATCGCCGAGATCTTCACCAGGACAGGCATCGCTGTGAACACCGCGCGCAACGATGCCCGCTTGGGCTTGCCAGGCGGAGTCGAGCCCGTTGAGTGCATGCCTGCGGAACGCTCTTCCGGTGTGGCTTCGCCGCCCGCGCCTCCGGATATTGATTCGAGAAAGTCAGTCATCGTCAGCTCTTTCTGATCCGCGGATCGATGAAGGTGTACATGATGTCGACGAGGGCGTTGATGATCACGTAGGCGGCCGCAATAAAGACGGTGATGCCTTGGATCATCAAGATGTCGCGGGAGTTGATCGCGTTGATCAAGCGGAAGCCGAGACCGGGCACAGCGAACAGGGTTTCGATCACGACAGTGCCGCCGAGCAGCGCACCGAAGTTGATGCCGATGATCGTGGCGAGGCTCAACGAACTCGGCCGAAGTGCATGGCGCATCAGGATGAACCGGTCACTGAGGCCCTTAGCCCGGGCGGCGAGGATGTAATCCTGCTGCAGCGTGCCGATCATGTCGGAACGAACTAGACGGGAGAAGATCGCCATCTGCGTCAACGCGAGCGCGGTGGCGGGCATGATCGCCGTCTTGAGGTTCTCGACAAAGCCCTTGTCGGTGATTCGGCTCCAGTTTGACGCTGGGAGCCATTGCAATTGAACCGCAAAGATGTAAATCAAGAAGATGCCGGTGATGAAGTTCGGAACCGAGAGTGCGACCTGCGCAGCTGCCGACGTGGTGGTGTCTTGCCACCTCCCCTGTTTGTAAGCGCCGAGTACGCCCACAGGTACCGCGACAACCAGGGCCATCACGATGGCCATCAGGGCGAGTTGGCCAGTGACCGGAAGGCGGTTCTTGATCTCGCCACTGACAGTCTGACCGCGATTGATATAGGACTCGCCGAGGTCACCCTGAACCGCATTGCCGAGCCAGTTGACGTAGCGCACGTGGAACGGTTTGTCGAGCTTGAGCTCGACTCGGAGTTGTTCTTCGATCTCAGGGGTGCGCTCGGTCTGCCCGAGAATTGCATCTACGGGGTCACCGGGCAGGAGCGACACCATGCTGAAGGTCAGCAACGTGACGGCGAACAAGGTCGCCAGGAGGCGAACGAGACGAACAAGCAGCATTTTCGCCATCGAGTTCAGCACGACCTTTCAAAAGAGGGAACAGAGAACGGATTGATGAGCACGCCCCGGATGGGCTCAAGGACGAGCACCACGACAGACCAGCGTGAGCCGGATCGGGGATACGTCACAAGAATTCGAGAAGAGATCCAGGACGTCGCTCACGTCGCTGGAACCAGTGGCCAATGCAATCTTCGACAATCGCTGCACGAACCCGGCTGGGAGGACCACCCACCCAGCCGGGTCGAACGTCACGTCACAGTGCGAACACTGCAACACATGGCGAATGCATAGCCGACGGATCGGCCATGCACGTCACGTCATTCGGTGAGGAACACTTCGAGCCAGCGACCCTCACCGCCCTGTTGACCCACACCAAGTGCGCCACCCTGCGGGAGGTGCCAGCCAATCACGCCGTCCAACTTGGAGTCGGCCGCAATCATGGTTGCGGTGTGACCCGAGTACCAGAGCGGAACATTCTCGGCATAGTCCAACATGATCGACTCGTATGCCGCGAAGCGTGCGTCGAAGTCATCCGTTCCAATCGCTACCTGTGTGGCGGCGAAGTTCTCCAGCTTGAAGTAGTTCGGCCAGTTGATCGGCGACACGATGCCGTCGAGGCCATTGGCGGCCGCGATTTCTGCGGTCGGCGGAGCATTGCCTGAACCAAACGTGGTCGACGGGTCATTGTCATCACTGAAGCGCCAGCAGTGAGCAGCATGCTCGTCGCCGACTGCCTTGTTGATATGCGTCTGCTGATCGAACTGCGTCAGGCTGACATTGACGAGCTCGCTCTGCGACCAGACCTGCTCGATGACCTGCATGGCCGCGATCAGTGTGGGATCCGGCGGGCAGGACAGCTCGACGTCGATCTTGTCGCCAACGGCTTTGCCGTCAGAGCGCTCAGGATCGTTCACATACTCGCCAATCGAAGCAACACCAGCTTCGAAGTCGAACTGCGGCCAAGCGGCAGCAACCTTCTCCGAGTACCAAACGCTGTCAGGCGAGAAGAACTGGGTGCCCGGCAGCGAAATACCCGTTCCGCCCAATGCCTCGATGACGTTGTCTTGGCTGTTCAGATGGGTGAGGCCACGACGGACTCGCACATCGTCATATGGTGCAAGCAGCACGTTGAACATGCCGCCACCGACGTTGTTGCCCTGGAACTCGAACAGCGACAGGCTGCCGTCGTCACGAGCGTCACGGATGGTGCCCTGGCGCAGCGACTGCATGGCGTCGACGGTGCCCGAGAGCACGGCGTCGAGGCGGGTGCCCTCGTCAGGAATCGGACGGAACGAGATGGAATCCAAGTACGGAAGCTGGTTGCCATCGGCATCAGAGTTCCAATAGTTCTCGTTACGCACGACCTTGGTCTCATTGTCGAGGTCGCGGTTGTCAATAGTGAACGGACCGGTACCGATTGGTGCGGTGCTGTAGCCATCTGGGTCAGCCGTCGCTTGGGCAGCGTCGAACACCATGCCGAGTGGGGCGCGTTCGAGGTACGCAGGGAACGCCGAGTTCGCAGCACTCAGGGTGTAGGTCACCTCAAATTCGCCGGTCGCTTCGACGCTAGCGAGGTTGGATGCGCTGACCTGGCCCGCAGCAACGGTGCCCTCCACCTGAAGCGGGAACATGTCGGCGACGCTCTGGGCTGTGAACGGGACTCCGTTATGGAACGTGACCCCTTCACGGACGGTCATTGTCCACGCGGTGAAATCTTCATTCGAGGAGATCGACTCAGCAAGCCACGGCTGCAACTGGCCGTCAGCATCCTTCTCGAGGAGCTTGTCGTAAATGGTGACCATGATGTTGTAGCAAGGCGAAGCGCAGGTGTCCTCCCACGGTCGCAGGCCCACGGCTTCAGCTTCGAGGCCAACGGCGATGTCGCCGCCGTAGATCGCGGTTGTGGCGGCTTCGACAGCGGCGGTATCAACGTCGCCTTCGGCTTCGCTGCCTGCTTCGGCCACATCGTCGTTCGCAACGGGCTCGTCGGCGTCGCCGCCATCGTCTTCGGCTGCTTCGGCTGCTTCGGTTGCGGGTGGAGCGTCGTCGCCCCCCGTGTCTCCGCTGTCGCTGTCACTGCCACCGCCGCAGGCTGCTGCGAGCAGACCAAAGGCCATGGGCAGTGCGAGCAATCGCACTCTCCGTCGCTGTGTCATTATTGTTCCCATCTGGAGCAGATGCCCCGGTTTATTTGTTTCAACACGTTCCCCCGAACGTGCTGTGACCAGTGTCTCACACCTGTGACGTCTATCACGTCAGTGGAGTGAGACACTGACTTCGTCAACAGGCACCAACGGGTGGTGACAGGCGACGTAGTGCTCGTCGTTGACGCGGCGCATCGTGGGCTCAACAGCTGCACAAATGTCGTCGGCCAGCGGACAGCGGGTGCGGAATCGGCACCCAGACGGTGGCGACAGCGGCGAAGGCAGTTCACCTTCGATGCCGACACTCTCGTCGATCTTCACGGTCGGATCCGGAACCGGCAGCGACTCAAGCAGCAGCCGCGTGTACGGGTGCGCCGGATATTCATAGAGCTCGTCCGACTCGGACATCTCGCACATCTTGCCGAGGTACATGACCGCCACTCGGTCAGAGATGTTCTTGACCACTGCCAGATCGTGCGCGATGAACACAAGGGTCAGCCCGTACTCAGCCTTGAGGTCTTCGAGCAGGTTCAGTATCTGCGCCTGGACCGACACGTCAAGTGCCGACACCGGCTCGTCACAGATGATCAGCTCGGGTTCGAGCACGAGTGCTCGTGCGATTGAAATGCGCTGGCACTGGCCACCTGAGAACTCGTGGGGCCGCTTGTATCGAGCGACATCCGGATCAATGCCGACGGCATCAAGCATCTTGGACACCTTGGCCCATTGCTCGTCTTTGTCTTTCGGGCCCCACACTTCCAGCGGTTCAGCAACAACCTCACCAATCGTGCGGCGCGGGTTGAGCGACGAGATCGGATCCTGAAAAATCATCTGGATGTCAGTCCGCCGCTCACGCATGACCGAGTTGGAGACGCCCGTCAAGTCTTCGCCGTTCAACGTGACGGTGCCCTGCGTGGGTTTGGGCAATTGGAGAACGGCACGACCAGTCGTCGATTTACCGCACCCGGATTCGCCGACGAGGCCGAGTGTTTCACCCTTGGCGATATCGAAGCTGATGCCGCTCACCGCAAAGACAGTGCGTCCGCCAGCAGCGGGGAACTCAACGTGCAGGTTGTCGACCGTCAGCAGAATTTCGTCGCCCGACCGAAGGTGTGCGGTTCCTGAACCAGCCATCAGCGCACCTCGTTGTCGTGCCGGGCCTGTGCCGCTCGCGCAGCATGCAGTTCGAGTGAGTCAAGATCATCGGTGGCCTGCAAGCGTCCGGCAGCAGCAAGCGTCTGGGGCCGACCAGCATCGAGGTTGCGCTGGAATGCATCCTCGTTCTCCGGTGTGCCAATCGGGAAGTGACAGGCAAACTCATGGCCTGCTGCGGCCGCCGGCCGCAGCGTCGGCTCCTCCTCGCGGCAGCGATCTTGCGCATAGGGGCAGCGCTGGGCGAACTTGCAGCCGGGCGGCGGCTTGATCAGATCCGGTGGGCGGCCAGCGATTGCGCTGAGCCGCGTGTGTTTTGGCTGGCTGGTCTTCGGAATCGACCAGAGCAACGCCTGCGTGTACGGATGGTGCATGTCAGCGAACAACGCACCGGTGGGCGCCTTTTCGACCACCTTGCCGGCGTACATCACTGCGATCTCGTCCGTGCGTCCGGCGACCACCCCGAGGTCGTGAGTCACCATGATCATCGTCATGAAACGATCCCGTTGTTGCGCCGCGAGCAAGTTGAGAATCTGGTGCTGGACCGTGACGTCAAGTGCCGTTGTCGGCTCATCGGCAAACAGCATCTTCGGGCCGCATGCCAATGCGATCGCAATACACACGCGCTGCCGCATGCCACCAGACATTTGGTGCGGGTAGTTGTCAAATCGGGCTTCGGGTTCGGGGATACGCACCGACGTGAGCAGCTCGATCGCAACACTTCGCGCCGTCTTCTTGTCCATGCCGAGGTGTTGGCGAACGTGCTCAGTCAGCTGGCGGCCAACTTTGACCACCGGGTTGAGCGACGTCATCGGGTCCTGGAAGACCATCGCCATTTCGACGCCCCACAGATGCTTCATTTGCTTAGGGCTCCGGCCAACCAGTTCCATTCCGGCGTACTTGACGGATCCGGTCGTGACGGCGTTGGACACGACATTCAGTCCCATGATCGAGCGGGACAGAATCGTCTTGCCGGAGCCGGACTCACCCACCACGCCAAGGGTCTTGCCGCGCTCCAATGTGAGCGACACGCCATCGACTGCTTTGACAGCTCCCGCCGGCACGATGAAATGCGTCTTGAGATTTTCGACGACCAGCAGCGGCAGATCGTCGAGTCGGCCTCGGTCAAGTGTGATGTCAGCAGTGTCAGTCATGCAGATCCCCCGGTCGGACAGAAATCGTGACCCCCGTCACGTATTTCGATGCACCGTAGTGTGACCGTCGCCACGGCGCAAACACGAATCGAGCTGCTCGCCACGCAAAATTTCTGCACAGGCGCCAACTCGGTGCAGAGCCCAGGGCCGGGGCCAACCTCGTCCGGACGACGATGAAAGCCTGATGGCGGTGACAAATTTTTCGTCACCGCCATCAGGCCCTCACCTCGCAAGCACGTTCCACGAACTTCGCATTCCTCGTCGCCCGCACCGACTTCGGTCTTCCCCTACCTCGCGACATCCACCGCGTGTGCAATGTCGTCATATGGATGACGTGGTCCCCACCACAGCGCGTGCAGTGTCCCGAAGGGTCAGTCAGGCAGAAGCGTCCAACCAGTAGGGGTCGCGAAGGCTCTGCCTCTTGAGCTTGCCGTGAGCTTCATGCGGCAGCTGCTCGATCACGTCGCAGGATGCCGAAAGCTTGCACTTCGCCAGCCGTTCGGAGACAGACGCGCCAAGCACAGCTGCGTCGGCGCCATCAAACGCGAGCTCAGCAGCCGGCTCCAGGACCGCCTTGACCTGCTCGCCCGACCACTTCTCTTCGGGCGATCCACTTCGACCAGCACACCAACCTTGGGTATGCATTCAGAGCCCCATCCAATTGGACTCGACCCAGGCCCTCACCGCTGGCGCGAGACGGTGGAGATGATCCTCCGGTGACGCTCGGATCTGTGTGGCGCTAATCGGAACGGTGATTCGATCAGCATCAACGACGACCGATACGGCATCGAATCGCCGAGCGATTTCGCCCACGTAGTCATCCGACGAGAACACCGCATGCGGCCCGATCTCGTGCGGCCAGTGGTCGCGAAAAGTCGCCATCCACTTCGCCCAAAGATCCTCATCGTCAAAGTCCGTGCCGAGGCAATGGCGGAGTTCGAGAACGACGACATCGGGATGCAAATCGCCGAGCCACTCCGCTCGGAGTAAGCCAGGAGCACTGTCACGCTCGGTCGAACTGTTGACGAACACGACGAGCCGTTCACAGCGTTGCGCTGCAATGTTGATCATGTACGAGTGGCCGAGATGCGGCGGATCGAAACGCCCGACGATCAGGCCGGTGCGAAAGTATTGCTCACCCATCGGTCAACTGGCCGGGTGGGCGGCCAGGCCTGCAATGCCCGTGATCACTCGATGCCAACCAACGCGGAGATCGCCGTCGGGGAAGCGGTAGTCGCCGGTCGCAACATCGGGGAGCAGAGTCGCGCAGGCGTGAGCGACCAACCGGATCGCTACCTGATCGCCCGTATCATCTGCCAATTTCTGTATTCGAGCAAGCCGATGTTCCGCTGCGACAATCGCGCCACTGCGGACTTCGGCGGCAGCAGCTGCGAGGTTGGCGAGCACGCGATCGAGGTAGGTTGAGCCGCCCAAAGCCTCTACTGCCTCGGCGTCGGCGAGTGGTTGCACGTGGTCACCGAGCATCGAGGCTGCGATCGCTCGGACGGCATAACCGTACGGTGAATCGATCGGGACGCCGTCGAGCATCGCCAACGCCTCGTCAGCCCGGCTCGACTGACAAAGCGCCAACGCATAAGTGATCGTCGCCTCGGCACCGTCGGCTCCCATTGATTCGATCCGACTGACCGCGGTCTCGCCAATCACCGCAGCGCGCTCACCAAGCCCGAGATGCACTGCTGCTCCGGCTGCGGCCATAACCGGAAATGCAAGATCGCCAAACGAATCACCGAGAGCCAACACTTCTTCGAGCCCGCGCTCGGCTTCGGCGTCACGGCCGAGCGCAACGAGGGCCCGATTGCGCGGCCCCAACGCTTGAACGAGTCCGAACTTGTCGTTCAGCAAGCGGAACTCTGTAAGAGCACGCCGCGACAACGCTTCAGCCTCCGTGAAGTTGCCAGTCCACAGCCTGATCGACCCGATCAGGCTGTCCATCATGGCCGGAGCCCAACGATCGCCGAGCTCGACACCTTCGGCACGTACTTCATTGGCGACTCGCTCGGCCTCCTCAAAATCGAAGGAGAAGAAGCGAACGAACGCAAGCAACCCATTGGCCCAGTTGCCCCCAGATCGGTCGCCAAGCTCGGCGAACTCAGTCGACGCAAGATGGAGACGCTTCTCACCGAGCTCGACGTCGCCGGAAAGAAAGGCAACCCAGGCCTGGTGCTGTCTGACCCATGCTCGACCTCGACGATCTCCCAGCTGCTCGGACAGTGCTTCGGATTCACCGAGTAGCCAGTCGGCGTCGCCCAGCGACCCCCCGAAGACTTCGGCAAAACCACGTTCACGAAGTGACGCCGCCAACTCGGTGTCGTCACCCAATTTTCGGAAGATGTCGACGCTGTGCCCGAGCTCGACGCGCGCCGCGTCAAGGTTGCCACTGATCTGTGCGAGCTGGCCGAGTAGACGACGGGCAATTCCTTCGTGTCGAGCGTCGCCAGCAGCGACTGCCGCTTCGAGTGCATTGGCAGCGTCGGCTCGCGCTGCGTCGGCTTCGCGTCGGCCGACTCGCGCCTCGGAACGCAAAAGCACCAACTGGCGGGAGACTTCAGCACTGTCCGGACCGAGGTCCAGGGCGCGCGACGCATGCCGGATTGCCTGAGCGAACGCTCCGACGTTGAGCGAGAGCTGCGTTGCCTGCGCCAACAACTGAACCGCACGAGACTTAGTACCCGGCAACACACCCGCGACCGGCCCGATCTCGCCCATCAGCTCGGCCGTGGTCGCCATGTGGTGGGCAAGCAACTCGATTGGAACCCTTGGCATGTCACCCATTACCGCTGCGACACCTGCGTGGCGCTGCGCTCGAACCAGCTTGGTCAACATCTGGTAGGCGACCTCCCGCACAACGTCACTGCGGAAGTGCCACCACCCGTCATCGAGCTCGAGTAAACCTTCTGCCTCCAGAGCAGCAACGCCAGCCGGCTCGTACGACTGGCCGAGCGCCATGGCAAACTGCTCCAACGATTCCAGGGGACCTCCAGCTCCGAGTACAGACGCATTGTCGAGAATCGAACGTTGGCCAGGAGGCAGCCGATCAAGTTGTGCAGCGATCAGCGCGCGCAGCGAACCCGGCAACTCCGTGCTGTCTGGAGTCGACTTGGCGAGGCCAGCAAGCTCGGTCAGGAAGAGCGGATTGCCGCCGCTGCGTTCGTACAGCTTGTCGGCGAGTACATCGTTCGAGGCCTCACCAAGGATCGCCGACATCAGATCGTCAGCTTCGATCCGCGACAGCGGATCGAGTGGCATCCGGACGGTGACCGGGTGGTCAGAGGCTGGCGGCCAGTTGGTATCGACGTCATCGCGCTGCGCAGTGACGGTCAAGAAGGGCCGATCGACGAGCGCCCGCGTGATGCGGTGGAGTAAGTCGATGAGCAGAGGGTCAGCCCATTGCAGATCGTCGAGCCAGAGGACAACGGGGCCGGACCTCGACCGCCGACGGAGCCCCTCGACAATAAGGCTGAAGAGCATCTCGCGAGCTTCAGTTGGGTTCACCTCATCGAACGCCGACGAGTGGCCAAGCATGTGGAGTGCCGCATCGACGAACCGATCGAGCGATGGGTCATCAGCGGAGAAGTCGTATCGGGACACAGCTCTCGACCGGGCGAGGGCGCGAAGCTGATCGGAGGGAAGAGAAGGGTCGAGGTCGAGCCGTCGATAGAGCGCTGTGGCAATCGGCGCCCACACGTTGTTTTCGCCGTATGGCGCACAGACCCCGGCAAAAATCGTGACACGCCGACTGGGGAACTCGTCGAGTAGTTCATTGACCAGCCGCGTCTTTCCTGCACCTGCCTCGCCCGTCACCGATACGACGCCCGAGCGGCCGTTGGCGACCATAGCCATCACCGACTGGAGGAGTTCGCGCTGCGGGCGTCGCCCGACGAACGGGACCAGGCTGCGCGTGCCCGACCGGGGCAGGCGTCGCTGACGGCCCAGCACATTCCACACCTGCTCGACCTGCTTGCGACCACGAACGGTGACATCAGCGAGTTGCTCGCGCAAGATCTCGACACTGAGGAGCGCGGCCGTGCCGTCACCGATGTACACCGATCCCGGCGGCGCGAGCGACTGCAACCTCGACGCAAGGTTGACCACATCACCGAGTGCCGTGTAGTCGGCGGTGCCAGCAACCGAACCGACCAACACCTCGCCGGTGTTCACTCCAATGCGGAGCTGGAGTTCGCCAACGCGATCCAACTGGCTCCGCGAGAATCGCTCAAGCGACGAATGCATCTGCATCGCAGCACGGACAGCCCGATCGGGGTCATCCTCGTGAGCCACCGGAGCACCGAAGATGGCAAGAATGCCATCGCCGAGGATCTTGTCGATGCGTCCGCCGAACGCAACGATGTCAGCGACAAGCAGTTCGAACGCTCCGTCGATGAGGCGCTTGACCTGCTCGGGGTCGAGATGCTCGCTCATCGCCGTGTAGCCGACGAGGTCAGCGAATACCACGGTGACTACGCGGCGCTCTTCGGTGGCAGCGCCAACGACCTCGTGCCCACAGAACGGGCAGAACCGTGCGCCGTCCGGAAGCGGCTGTGAGCAAGAGACGCACGCCATCAACCGCTGAGCGTACGGCAATCCGCCCCACGGAGGATCAGTCGACTCGTACAAATGGCTAGCGTCGTCAGTTGAATGGCTGTCATCAATGAGACCTCAGCTGCGATCGGCCGACCCATCGGCTGGTTACGAACGCACGAGCGCGTCGCCGACGTGCTCCTCGCGCTCTTGATCACGTCGCTCAGCGTCACCTTCCACTTACTTGACCTCGATACCGACGAAAGGTTCCGCAGCGCCACGTGGTGGACCACCTTGCTGATCATCGCTTCGGTGTTCCCGGTCGCGTGGCGGCGCACGGCGCCGATCCGGTCGGGGCTCTTTGTCGTCGGCGCCCAGATATTGGCGGCCTTGCTCGATATCGATGGCACCGGGTTCCTCGGCGTCGTCATTGCGCTGTATGCAATCGGCGCACACTCGGCCGGCCCGCACAGAACCAATGCTCTGTGGACCATCTCGGTGGCTCTCGCACTCCTGTTCATCACAGGAGTCGCCGTTGGCGAACTCGATGTCGGTTCATTCGTCAGTTCGACCGTCATCCTGGTCACCGCCTTCGTTCTCGGAGACAACCTGCGGCGCAGGCGCGAGAAAGCCGACAGCCTGATCGAGCGGGCAGAACGAGCCGAACGCGAACATGCCCTGATCGCCCAACAGCAGATCAGCGCCGAGCGGACCCGGATAGCTCGCGAACTCCATGACGTCGTTGCCCATTCGGTCAGCGTCATGGTGATCCAGGCCGCTGCCGCACGTCGCAATCTCGCCGCCTCCCCCGATGTTGCGACCGTCGCGCTCGACAACATCGAAGCCACCGGCCGCCAGGCCATGAACGAGCTCCGGGGCATCCTCGGCGTTCTTCGTAGCAACAGCGGCGGGAGCGCCGACGATGTCGACGGGCGCGCACCACAGCCCTCGATGGCAGAGGTCGCGACGCTCATCGAGTCCGCTGGCGACCTCCCGCTGACCCACTCGATCACCGGTGACCTGGATGACCTTTCCGCCTCGGTCACTCTGACCGGCTACCGCACGCTACAAGAAGCACTCACCAACGTCCGCCGCCACGCGGGGCCGGTAACCGACGTCCGGCTCACCATCGAGCACGCCGATGGGCACCTATCGATCGTCGTCACCGACGACGGTCGTGGCGCTGCCGCTGACGATCTGGGCCCGGGTTACGGCATTGCGGGCATGCATGAGCGGGCCATGGCCGTCGCCGGGTCGGTCACTGCCGGCCCACAGCCGGGCGGTGGCTGGCAGGTACACATCGCTCTCCCGACCGCACCGGGTCCTCCGACGAGTGCCGAATGGCTGTCTCGCTCCGGCGCTGTGCAGGTCGGCCAGTGATCCGGGTCATGCTGGTCGACGACCAGGAAATGGTGCGCGCCGGGTTTCGCATGATCCTCGAAGCCGAATCAGACGTCACGGTGGTCGGTGAAGCTGCCGACGGCGCCGAAGCTGTGCAAATGGTCGGACGAGCCAAGCCCGACGTGATCTTGATGGATGTCCGCATGCCCAAGATGGACGGCATCGAGGCGTGCGAGCTCATCTGTGCCGACGCCACCGTCGCGGCCCGGGTGATGATGCTCACGACATTCGATCTTGACGATCACGTGCACGCTGCGCTGCGCGCCGGCGCCAGCGGGTTCATGTTGAAAGATGCACCCGCCGAGCAGTTGGTCGGCGGTATTCGAATCATCGCCGAAGGAAATGCGCTGCTTGCTCCGTCAGTCACCCAGACGCTGATTGACGAGATCGCTCGGCGACCGGTCGGCCAACCCGAGGCCTTCCCCGGTATCGGCGAGCTCACCGACCGTGAACTCGAGGTCATCAAGTTGATGGCGCGCGGAATGTCGAACAACGAGATCGCCAAAGAGCTGTTCCTCGGCGAAGCAACCATCAAGACCCACGTCGGGCGGGTCCTCGCCAAACTCGGTGCTCGCGATCGCGTCCAAGCTGTCGTCGCCGCATACGAATCCGGCCTGGTCACCCCCGGAAGCCAGTAGCCGGCGCGTCACTGCCACACCGCGCTCACGACCTGAACCCGAGCAGACCTCGGTGTGACAGTGACGTGACGCGACTTCGCTATCAACCTGCAGGGTGACGGAGAACCACCGCAGAGTGGACGCCGTCGACTGCCACGTTCGGCACGCTTTCGTACATGTCTGCTGCGATGCCGAGTCCTGCCACTGATGCGCCTGGTGCGCCTTCACCGACCGCTGCGGCTGGCGCTGTCGACGCCAGCAAAATATACGGGAGCGGCGATTCCCAGGTGAAGGCGCTCGACGACGTCACGGTCGCCTTCGAGACGGGGAAGTTCACAGCGATCATGGGCCCGTCCGGCTCAGGTAAGTCGACGTTGCTGCACTGCTTGGCCGGGCTTGACACGTTGACATCCGGCGCCACCTACATCGGCGATAAGTACCTTGCGAAGCTGAGCGACAAGGAGCTCACCGAGCTTCGTCGCACCGACGTCGGCTTCGTCTTCCAGGCCTTCAACCTGATTCCGACGCTCACCGCTGAGGAGAACATCAAACTCCCGATGATGCTGGGCGGCGAGACCGGCGACGCCGCCTGGATCGACCAGGTCGTCGCTGCCGTCAAGCTTGAGGGCCGTTTGAAGCATCGGCCCAGTGAGTTGTCCGGCGGCCAGCAGCAGCGTGTCGCTGTCGCCCGCGCACTCGCCTCGCAGCCAAAGATCATCTTCGCCGACGAGCCGACCGGCAACCTCGACTCCGAGACCGGTGCCGAAATCCTCGATTTCATGCGGCGCGCAGTTCGCGAATTCGGTCAGACCATCGTGATGGTGACCCACGACCCGAGTGCCGCGTCGTACGCCGACCGTGTCGTTTTTGTTGGCGACGGCAAGATTGTTGGCGAACTCAACAATCCGACCGCCGACCAGGTCATCGACCAGATGAAGCAGCACGGAAACTGACATGAGTTTCTCATCAACTGCGCTGCTCGCGCGTAAGAGCATCCGCGCCCGCCTCGGACGCACCATCGCCATCGCCTTGATGATGACCGCCGGAGTGTCATTCGTCGTCGGTTCGTTCGTTCTCGCCGACAGCCTCCGGGCCACGTTCACCGGCCTCTTCGACGAACTTGTCTCAGAGGTCGACCTTGAAGTTCGTGCCACCGAAGCCTTCGATGGCGACGGCAGTCGGGATCCGATCGATGCGACGATCGCTGACGATCTGCGAGGTATTGACGGCATCGAGGTCATCGAGCCCTCGCTCACGCGTTTCGCGCAGCTCCTCGATCAGGACGGTGACATCGTCGCCACCACGGGCGGCCCAGCACTCGGTTTCTCCTACATTGGCGAAGGGGGTCTGCAGGGCGTCACGTTGAAAGACGGGCGAGCCCCGAGCGGTGCGGGTGAGGTCGTCGTCGACAAAGCTTCGGCTGACCGCGTCGGGTACTCGGTCGGCGAGACCGTTCGCTACCTGACCGACACCGGGACGCATTCAGCCACGTTGGTGGGCACGATTGGCGCAGCCGATTCTGACGGTTTCCTCGGAGCATCGGTGGTTGCCGTCGACATTCCGACCGCCATCGAGAAGTTTGGCTCTGGCGGCAAGGTCGACGCCATCGACATCAGGCTCGCAGACGGCGCAGACGCCGCTGTCGTCCAGGCAGCCATCGAAAACGTGATCCCCGCTCGCGCCGAGGTCGTTACCGGCGAAGTTCTCTCCGCCGAGGGCCAGAGCGACGTCGACGGATTCATCTCTGTCTTCGGAACGGGCCTGCTGATCTTTGCCTTCATCACGACATTCATTGTCGCCTTCATCATCAACAACATCTTCCAGATCACCATCGGGCAACGCCTGCGTGAGCTGGCACTACTCCGGGCCGTGGGCGCATCGGCAAAACAGGTGCGTCGAATGATTGTGGCTGAGGCCTTCGTCCTCGGCCTGATCGCCACTGGGCTCGGCATCCTTGGTGGCATCGGCGTGTCGCGCTTCATTGTCTGGGCGTTCAACCAGGCCGGTGCAGGGTTCCCCGACACGTCGACGATCCTCGAACCGAGAACATTCGTCGCCGCAGCTGCGGTCGGCATCGGCGTCACGATGCTGTCGGTCTTCGTTCCGGCCCGGCGCGCCTCAACGATCCCGCCGGTTGCCGCAATGCGTCCCGAGTTGGGATTTGACGCGTTGAAGAAGCAACAGTTGATCATCGGCGCTGTCGTCACCGCCGTCGGCACCCTGCTGCTCATCATCGGGCTGTTCGTTCAGCCGGGCGCTGCGGCACTCTGGGCAACCGTCGCCGGCCTCGGCGCACTGACCCTCTTCCTTGGCGTCGCCAGCGTCTCATCGACGATTGCTCCGCCAGTGACCCGTGCGATCGGCTGGCCAATTGCGAAGGTCTTCAAAGTGCCTGGAGTGCTGGCTCGCGACAACGTCGTCCGCGCCCCAAGGCGGACGTCATCGAGTGCCTCGGCACTCATGATCGGTGTTGCTCTAGTGAGCGCTTCGGCCGTCTTTGCTTCGTCGTTGCGGGCCACGATCACCGACGTTCTCGACAACGCGATCACCGCCGACTACATCGTCACCGACCCCAACTTCTTTGGCCTGTCGCCGACAGTGGCAGAGGGGCTTGACGGTCTCCCAGAGCTGGACGCCGTGACGCCCATCCGCCAGGCCAGTGCGCAAATCGATGGTGCATCGATAAGCATCGGGGCCATCAATCCGGATGCTTTTGACGAATTGGTGGACCCTGACCTGCAAAAGGGCGCAATCGCCGGCCTCGGTCTGAACGAAGTGCTGATCCACACTGACCCAGCGAACGACCTGGAAAAGCAGGTCGGCGATACGGTCGATGTCCTTTGGCAGAGCGGCAGCGCAGGAACTCTGACTGTTGCGGGCGTGTACGGCAATGCGACGTTCGGCAACTGGTTGATCAGCCTCGACACACTCGATGCCGTGAGCGATGCCCCCGCACGCGATCTTTTCATCATCGCCAAGCTTGCTGACGGCGTCACTGCAGCCGAGGGCGACGCTGCGGTTGCAGCCGCCACCGCTGAATTCCCACAGGCTGATGTTCAAACAAACGCTGAATTCCGCAAGAGCCAGGAAGACCAGATCAACCAGCTGTTGCTGACGATCACCATCTTGCTGTTGATGTCGATCATCATCGCCGTGTTGGGCATTGCAATCACCCTTGCGCTCGGTGTCTTCGAACGAACCCGTGAGATCGGGCTCCTTCGAGCGGTTGGTATGAACCGGCGCCAACTCCGACGATCGGTCCGGTGGGAGGCAGTTATCGTGTCGTCCTTCGGCGCAGTGGTCGGCATCGTGCTCGGCACCTTCCTCGGCGTCATCGCCTCACTCGCCGTGCCCGATGACATCATCAGCAAGCTGGCGTTCAACCCTGCGATCATCGTGGTGGTCATGGTCTTTGCAGTGCTCGCTGGCCTTGCAGCTTCGCTCTACCCGTCGTTCAAGGCAAGCAATATGGACGTGCTCGAAGCAATCGCGACTGAATAAGCAGGCAGACTCACTGCATGGCGCTCGACATTGATCAGCTCGACGACTCCGTCATGGAGTTCCTGGCGGAACGGCACCTCGCGACGCTGACCACGTTGCGGACCGACGGGTCCCCGCATGTCGTCGCGGTCGGGTTCAGCTACGACCCTCATGCACAGGTTGCTCGGGTAATCACCTGGGCAACTTCGCAGAAGGCCATGAACGTCGGGCGAATGGAATCGCAAGGCCAGCATGCCGCTGTGTGTCAGGTCGATGGAGGCCGCTGGCTGACCCTTGAGGGCCCGGTTCGCCTGGTCACCGACGACGTGCAACCCGGCATCGACGGCTACGCAG
>JBLIMF010000038.1:0-18176 GCA_047638615.1 Gammaproteobacteria bacterium | reverse complement strand
GGTGGCGTCGCGGGCGTCGGCGAGCAGGTCGATGGAGCGGAGGCGCTCGTCGATCGTCGGCGAGGGGTGCACCGTCATCAACTCGTCGAGGCCGACAGCCTCGGCGAAGTTCTCGAGGTAACGATGCACGGTCTCGGCAGTGCCGGCGGCGGTGTAGTGCATCATCTGAGCGATTTGCTGGCCCTGTGGTGATGCCAGGAGATCGTCGGCTTCGGCAGCACTCAGCTGGCGGCTGGGCGTGACGAAACGGGCGATCCGTCGGCGGCTCACATCGACTCGTTGCCGTTCGGCATCCTCATCAGTGTCCGATGCAATGACGTTGATGCCGGCCATCGCGTAGGGCTTGCTCAGCTGCTCGGACGGTTGAAACTCGTTGCGATACGTCGCGATTGCGTCGAGCAGGTGCGTCGGAGCGAAGTGCGAAGCGAAGGCGTACGGCAAACCGAACTTCGCGGCCAGGCGCGCACCGAACAGTGACGACCCAAGGATGTAGAGCGGCACGTTGGTGCCGGCGCCCGGTACGGCTGCGACACCGGGAACGATCGACGCTGCGCCGAGGTAGCCCTGCAGCTCGCGAATGTCGTCCGGAAACCGATCCGACGCACGCGGGTCGGTGCGCATGGCACGCATGGTGTTCTGATCGCTGCCTGGGGCACGACCGAGACCGAGGTCGATGCGGTCGGGGTGCAGTGTGGCAAGCGTGCCGAACTGCTCGGCGATGGCGAGTGGCGAATGGTTCGGCAACATGATGCCGCCCGAACCCAGACGGATTGACGACGTGTGCGCAGCAACGTGGGCAATGAGGACACTGGTCGCCGACGACGCAATCGACGCCATGTTGTGATGCTCGGCGTACCAGATGCGTCCATAGCCGCGCTGTTCGGCACGCTGCGCGATCGCCACGCTCGTTCGGAACGCGTCGGCAGCCGTTTCGTCGGCACCGATGATCGCGAGGTCGAGAATCGAGATCGGAGTTGTCACATCATCCAGCATGCCTGGTTCGGTTCGGCGAGACACAGTGGAACGAACTCCCCGCAGATTCAATGCGCCGCCGCCGATGACATCTCGATCCATCGACTTCGGCCAACATGGTCGGCATGGACTTCGATCTCGATCACACTGATGCACTCCTCTCGACGACGCGTGCGGTGCGTAAGCGCCTCGACTTTGATCGGGACGTGCCGGACGACGTGCTTCTTGAATGCCTCCAGCTCGCCGTGCAGGCCCCTACCGGTTCCAACCAGCAGGGCTGGCGCTGGATGGTCATACGCGATGCCGAGAAGAAAGAAGCACTCGCGAAGCTGTACCGCGAAGCCGGTGGCGACTACCTCGCCGCGGCAGCCGATCAGGCCGACACGGGCACCCAGCAGGGCAGAGTGATCGACTCAGCGAACTTCCTTGCTCAGAAGCTCGGTGAAGTGCCAGTCCTCGTGATCCCGCTGATCATCGGTCGGCTGCAAGACAACAGTGCCAACGCCGCAGCTGGGCTGATGGGCTCGATCATGCCGGCAATGTGGAGCTTCCAGCTCGCGCTGCGCAGCCGCGGCCTTGGCAGCTGCCTCACCACGCTGCATCTCGGCAAGGAACAGGAAGCTGCTGACATCCTCGGCATTCCGGACCACATGACGCAGGCCGGGCTGTTGCCGGTGGCCTACACAAAGGGCACCGACTTCAAGCCGGCCAAGCGCGACGACGTCGCCGAGATCACTTACCTCGACTTTTATAAGAACCCGATCCGCTCGGCCTGAGACCCGTTCCGATGGTTGGCTGACGCGGCCAGCGGATACTCGGGACGGGATGCAGCGGATCCCGCCCCGTTCTGTCCCGAGTTGGCCGTGCGTGAGTTCCGCAAGGCCTCGCTGATCGAGCCAGTCCCGCTACTGGCTACCGTTTGGAGATGGTTCCACCCGACGAGTTGCTCACCGTGAGCGAGGCACGCGCTCGAGGGCGAGTCGGAATCAAGTGGTCGAAGCACGGTCCTGATGTGCTTGCAGCGTGGGTGGCCGACATGGACTTCGACCCGCCGGCACCGGTCCTCACCGCCATCCGTGCCCACACCGAGCGCGGCGACCTTGGGTACGGGCCATTTGCTGTCGACCTTGCTCCGGCCTATGCCGACTGGCAGCAACGTCGACACGGATGGCGCCCCAACGTCGAGCAGATCCACCCGTTCACTAGCGCTCTCCATGCCCTTGAAGTCGCGCTCTGGCACACGACCGATCCGGGCGACGGCGTCGTCGTACTCACGCCGATTTATTATCCGTTCCTCGATGCGATTGCCGACAGCGGCCGCCGACGGATCGAGGTGCCGCTGATCACCGACGGTTGGAAGCTCGACGTCGAGCGATTCGAAGCAGCGATTGACGACACGACGAAAATCATCCTGTTCTGCAATCCGCATAACCCGACGGGCCGGATCTTCGATGACGCAGAAGTCGCCGCGGTAGCTGATGTTGCCGAGCGACACGACCTCCTCGTGATTACTGACGAGATCTGGGGCGACCTCACCCATCAGGCAGGATTCGTACCGTTGGCCACCACCGACGAGCGGTTCGCAGGCCGACTGATTACCCTCGGCTCGGCGAGCAAGACCTTCAACCTCGCTGGCTTGCGCACCGCCGTTGCCCACATTGACTACGCGCCGCTCACGGCAACCCTGGCGACCATGCCAGGCCACCTCCACGGGTCACCGAGCACGCTCGGGATCACCGGGACCATCACCGCGTGGACGGCCTGCGACAACTGGTTGGCCGCCGTACGCCGCTCCATCGAAGCCGGCCGCGACCAGCTCGCCAACCGACTCGCCGCCGACCTTCCCGATGTCGGTTTTCAGATCCCGCAAGCGACGTACCTCGGATGGCTTGACTTCTCCGCGTACGGCATCGGCGACGACCCCTCCGAATGGCTGCTCGAACACGCGCGGGTGGCGCTGTCAAGCGGCGCGAAGTTCGGCACAGGAGGCCGGGGGCATGCCCGTATCAACGTGGCGACGTCGCCCGAAATGCTCGACAGGGTGATCGACCGGATCGCCACCACATTGACCACCCACCGACCCGATCACTCTGGGAGCACCACATGACCGACACCAGCAACGCGCAATCTGTGCACATCCGCAAAGGCGCGCCTGGCGACCTCGACTGGCCGACCACCCTGACCCGACTCGACAAAGTGCTGCGTATCCGCACGACGCCGATCGGCATGAAGATGTTTGAGACCGCCGCCGAGATGGAAGCAGTGCCAAAAATCCGGCGGCCGAAGGACATCCACACCGCCGACCAGATCGTGTCGATGGCGTCGCGCCTCAACTGGACCGTCGGCATCACCGGCGCCGACCTGGTGGGTGCTCAGTGCCAGGCAGTACTCGGGCTCGGTGCTCAGGACGACGAATGGTATTCGGGCAAGCACATGGCCGGCGTGTGGTTTGAGACGATCGAAGACTCGGCCGCGCACCAAGCAGCAATGCACGTCGTTCCCATTGGCCAGTACGAGGCAATGGCGGTGTCGCCTCTCAGCACGGGCCGCCTCGATCCGCCAGACATCTGCATGATCTACGCAACGCCTGGCCAGATGATCCTGCTCATCAACGGCCTCCAGTGGTCGGGGTACAAGAAGCTCGAATGGGGCTGTGTCGGTGAGTCGTCGTGTGCTGATTCGTGGGGTCGCGCATTGTCGACGGGCGAGCCGAGCCTGTCGATCCCGTGCTATGCCGAACGTCGCTACGGCGGTGTGCAGGACGATGAGATGTTGATGGCGCTGCAGCCGGATCAACTCGTGCAGGCAATCGACGGGATGGAGGCGCTGTCGCGGAATGGCCTGCGCTACCCGATCCCGCCTTACGGCATCCAAACCGACGCGCGGGTTGGCCTCGGCGCCAGTTACTGAGATCGCTGTCGGTCAGATACTGATCGGCAGGGCAGCCGGGCCACGCCCGAGCAGGACTTCGCCCCACGTGACCGCCGTGTCGTTGCGGAGCACCAGATCGGGGAACCGTTCGATCAGACGACCGACCGCCACCTCGGCTTCCATCCGGGCGAGCGCTGCGCCAAGGCAAAAGTGGCCGCCGTATCCGTAGCCCAGATGGGCACGGGCATTCACGCGATCCAGGCGCAGGTCGTTGGGGTCGTCAAATACGACCGGATCGCGGTTGGCGCCGAGCACTCCGAGAAACACGGTCTGGCCGGCTTCCAAAGCAACGCCGTCGCGCTCGTGGTTTTCGCCGACGACGCGAACCATCAGTTTCGTTGAGCCGTCGAACCGGTGCAGTTCTTCGAGTGCACCTCTGAGCTGCTCGGGTTGCGACGCCAACAGTTGCTGCTGTGCAGGATGCTGGAGCAGCGAGTGCATCGAGTTCGAGATCAGGTTAGTCGTCGTCTCGTGGCCGCCGAACAGGAGCAACGTCAGTGCCCCGACCAACTCGGTCGGAGCCAAGCCGACATCAGGGTCGTCGTTGGTCATCTCGATGAGCGCAGAGATCAAGTTGTCGGCGGGGTCGCTGGAGTATCGATCGACCAGGCCGGTGAAGTAGTCGACGAACTTGGCACTGCCTGCGGCAGCTCTCTCGATGCCAGCGTTTCGGTTGGCCGAGCCGAACACGATGGCGGCGAGCTGGTCGCTCCAGTGCTTGAAATCGTCGCGGTCCTCTGCGGGTACCCCGAGCAGTTCCGCGATCACGATTGCCGGCAGTGGAAACGCAAAGTCGCGGACAAGGTCTGGTTCGTCGATGTGCGCAAGGTCATCGAGCAACTCGTCGACGATCTCTTGGACCCGGGGCCTGAGGTCGGTGATACGGGACGGCGTGAATGCTCGACGGAGCGGCTCCCGCAACCGGGTGTGCTCGGGTTCGTCGTGGAACACCATCCACCCCCGAAGTAGGTCGAAGGTCTGTCCCATTGCAGCGCGAGCGGTGTCGTCGAGCCGCGCTTCGAGTGGCGTCAGCCGGTCACTGGACAGCCGTTGATCGTGGAAGCCGAGTCGGACTGCCTCGTGAGTGGTGAACATCCACGCCCGATGTCGAGTGAGCCACACAATCGGGCCCATCTCGCGCAGCGCAGCGAAGATTGCGTGTGGATCGGCGATGGCGTTGGGCGCGAGGAGATCGATGTTGCTGGTCGGCGCACTCACGAGCTGGGCCCGCGCAGCAGTGCAATGACGCACGCGTTGGCGTCGACACCTGCAGCGCCGCCGCCCATTGTTTCGAGGAGCGCGATTCGTGCGCCGGCTACTTGGCGTTCCCCTGCCTCGCCACGCAATTGCCAGACCAACTCGGCGGTTTGGGCCAAACCGGTTGAGCCGAGTGGGTGCCCGCGCGACAACAGCCCGCCGCTGGGATTGACCGGTTGTGGCCCACCCAAGCGTGTGTGGCCCGACGGAGCGAGTGCTGCGCCTTCGCCCCGAGCGGCGACACCAATAGCTTCGAGCGTGAGGATTTCTCCGATGGTGAACGCGTCGTGCACCTCGAACACGTCGACGTCTTCGACCGCTAGCCCCGCTTCGGCAAACGCCCGAGCCGCAGTGCGGGCCACCGTTTGGAAGCCCCACGGTTCGGTGTCGCTCGACGTCCAGAGCGGGCCGGACGAGAACTGGCTGGCCAGGATCTCGACCTGGCGGTGCGCGTTGGGCCCGGAATCCGGATTGAACGCTGTGATCACGGCAGCTCCCGCGCCATCAGACATCGGGCAGCACTGCAGCAGGGTCAAGGGCCCAGCTATCGGTCGGCTCTCCAACACCTCGGCTCTGGTCGGCGGAGTTCCCGAGAGGTGGGCTCGCGAGTTGAGCGCACCATGCGCCTTGTTCTTCACTGCGACCTCGGCGAGCAGCGCCGGATCGACATCAAACTCCTGCAGGTAGCGACTCGCCTGCAGCGCATAGAGCGCCGGCATCGCCAAGCCTGCACGACCCTCGGGGTCGCCCAGCTCGGGCACGATCGGCCCGGCGAACTGTGTTGACAATTGTTCGACGCCGACTGCAACCACCCGTTCGTAGCGCCCCGACGCGACCGCTTGTTGCGCTTCGTGCAACGCCACGGTTCCGCTCGCACAGGCTGCTTCGATCTTGAAAGTCGGAATGCCACCGAGTCCGGCGCCGGCCAGCACGCGATTGGCGAGGCCCGGGGGGCCAAACACGGAGCCGACGAACGCAGCGTCGATCTCAGATGGCGCAAAGCCGCTGTCGTCGATCGCCTCGATGATTGCTTCCCACGCCAACTCTTCGGCGCGTCGATCGGGAAAGCGCCCGAACTGTGACGTGCCCACGCCGGCGATGCCTACGCGGCGGCCGGTCATGACGTCACCGCCTCGACGAGTAGGTCGCCGTTGTCGTCGCCAACGAATTGCACGGCACCCCCTGCAGGGACTTCGGCTGTGCCGACAATGCGTGCCAGCACGCGTGGCCCACCGTCGATGTCGACGTAGGCGAGGACGAATGGGGGAGCGAGGTCGCCGATACGGAGGTGCACGGTGGCCGATGACCAGACAGTGCCGCCGGGTCCGAATGACTTTGGCGTGGTCGAACCGAGGCATCGCTCGCAGCGGTCGTGTTGCCGCGCTGCAACGTGGCCGCATGCGGTGCAGGCTGACCCGTCAATGCGACAGTCGACCAGGTGGGGTCTCGGGTCGGCCGGTATCGGAGGTGCGCTCGCCATGGCCCCATGCAAGCACGCCGGATGAGCGTGGGACGATCTGCACCGCCGATACCGAACGGCCAGGTCGTCGCCAGATTGGTCGACAGATGAGACTGTGCCGATGGACGTCCGGGGACTCATGGCACAGGCCGCAACACTGAACGCGCATCGGACAGCGGTGATCCATGGAAGTCGCCAGTTGACGTTTGCCGAGGCATGGACCCGAGGTATCCGGCTTGCCAACGCACTGCTTGCCCTCGGCCTCGTTCCTGGCGACCGAATCGGTGTACTCGAGGACAACAGCATTGAGGCGCAAGATCTTTTCGCCGGCGCCACCATTGCTGGCCTCGTGCGTGTGCCGCTGTACGCCCGCAACTCAGCTGAGGCGCACATTCACATGCTCAATCACACGGGTTGTCGTGCAGTCATTGTCGCCGAGCACTATGCGCACGAAATCGAGGCAGTTCGCGCCGACCTTCCCGACGTCGAACACGTCATCGTCCGCGATGCTGGTTACGAGCAGTGGCTCGCCGGCTACGACGACGTCGACCCGAACGTACCGATCGATCCAGACGACTGGTACATCATCCGCCACACCGGTGGTACCACCGGCAAGTCAAAGGGTGTTGCCTATACACATCGTTCATGGCTTGCGGCCGGGCGCGACTGGTTCTACAACTTCCCGCCGATGATTGCAGGTGAACGGTGCCTCCACGTCGGGCCAATTTCACACGGATCTGGTTACCTGTACACGCCGACATGGCTGAGCGGCGGCGTCAACGTGCTGCTTGATCACTTCGACCCAGCGGAGACGATCGAGCTAATGGAGCGCGAGCACGTTGGCTACATGTTCGCTGTGCCCGCAATGCTCAACGCCCTTGCTCGTGATGAGACGGCGCGGAGCCGTGATTGGTCGGCTCTCAAAGTGATCCAGATTGGTGGAGCTCCAATCGCTGACGAGACCGCCCTGCTCGGCCGTGAGGTGTTCGGCATGGTGCTCTATCAAGGCTTCGGGCAGACCGAGGCCCTCCCGGTGTGCATGATGGGCCCCGAAGAGTGGTTCTCCGATGTCGAGGGTTCGGAGCCGCTCCGCTCGACCGGCCGCGCGTTGCCGTTCGCCTACCTGCAGATCCGCGACCCCGATGACTGCACACGGGAACTGCCGATCGGCGCCGAAGGGGAGATTGCCGTCAAGTGTGACGGCCAGATGCTGGAGTTTTGGGACAACGCCGAGGCGACCGCAGAACGCATCACGCCCGACGGGTTCGTACTCACCGGCGACATCGGGCGACTCGATACAAACGGCTACCTCTACGTGCTCGACCGCAAGGACGACATGATCATCTCGGGTGGCTTCAACATCTGGCCGGCAGAACTCGAGAACGTCATCGCCGATCACCCAGGGGTCGTCGAAGTGGCAGTGTTCTCGGTGCCTGACGACAAGTGGGGCGAGACGCCAATGGCGGTGTGCTCGGTGGCCGACGGCATCGCTGTCGACGACGCCAGCATCATCGATGCGATCCGATCGCTCTGTGTCGATCGGCTCGGCTCGTACAAGAAGCCGACGCACGTCGAACTCCGTGCTGAACCGCTGCCGAAGAGCCCGGTCGGCAAGATCCAGCGCAAGGCGCTGCGCGAACCGCATTGGGCTGGCCATGACCGCCGGGTCGCCGGTAACTGAACGGGATACCGGTTTTCCTTTCGTTGCAGCTGAATGCTCGACGGAGCAGTCACCTACTGTCGCCACATGAAGATTTGGCGACTCACTGCTCACGGCGACCCTCTCGACCAACTCGTGCTGCTCGACGAGGCGGCACCCGAACCTGGCCCGGGCGAGGTGCTCATCGATCAAGAGGCCGTCGGCCTCGCATTTCCCGACGTGCTGTCGTGTCGCGGGATGTACCAGGTGAAATCGCATCCCGGTCATGTCCCGGGTGGCGAGTCGTGCGGGACCGTCGCGGCGCTCGGCGAAGGCGTCACCAGCGTCGAAGTTGGTCAGCGCGTCGCCTATCTCGGAGGCGGAGGCCTCGCCGAGCAAACAGTACACCCGGCCGCCGGGTTGTTCCCTGTGCCCGATGGCGTGTCGGCCGCAACGGCCGCAGCGATTCCGATCAACTACTGCACCACGCTCTACGCACTTGAGGATCGGGCCAAACTGCAGGCAGGCGAGTCCGTGTTGATTACGGGCGCAGCCGGAGGTACCGGTACGGCGGCAATTCAGTTGGCCAAGGCCATGGGTGCGAGGACCATCGCTATCGCCGGTGGAGCGACCAAGGTGCAGGTGCTCAAAGACGTCGGTGCCGACGTGGTGATCGACCATCAGGAGAACCCCGACTGGGTCGACGCTGTTCGCGAGGCGAGCGGCGGCGGTGTCGACGTGGCCTACGACCCGGTCGGTGGCGACACGTTCCAGCAGGTCCGTCGATGCATGGGCTGGGATGGTCGACTGCTGGTGATCGGTTTCGTTGCTGGCATCCCCTCGTTCAAGACGAACCACGCGCTTCTGAAGAGCTACTCCGTTGTCGGAGTGCACTGGGGCGCAGCACTCGCGCGCCAGCCCGAGGCGCTCGAGCAGCAGATGACCAAGCTGCTTGCGATGGCTTCAGCAGGCACCATCGACCCGCCGCTCTACCCGCCGTACGCATTCGATCAGGCGGCGCAGGCTTTGCAGGATCTTGCTGACCGCAAGACCTACGGCAAGGTCGTCGCGCTCGTGAAGTAGGCGCGAACTGTCAGCCGAATCGCGTTGACAGCGCGGCGATGTCTTCGGGGTACATGTCGCAGCATCCACCGACAATCGTCGCTCCGGCATCGATCCAAGTGGCCACGATGTCGACATAGCTGGCTGCATCGAGATCGGGTCGCCGATCGAAGATCGTGTTGTTGGCGGCGTACTCGGGTTGACGGGCATCAGGGAAACCGTTGGCATAGCCCCCGATCTGTATGTCGAGTTCGAAGGCAGCGACTTTCTCAGCGAGCTCGATGATGGCTGGTGTCATTTGCTCCGGCAGGGCGCAATTAAACATCACGGCATCGACTACATCGGCATGCTCGGTGACGACATCAATGATGTCGTCGATGGTGTCGCCTGAGCGGAGCGCGATCTCACCGTCGTAGGCGTCGGGCAGCGAGAACGATGCCCAGATGGGCTGTCCTGACCCGTGCTCGCGGATCGCGGCGACTATCACATCGAGTTCGGCGACCAGGCTGAGCGTCTCAGCGATCCACACATCCACATACCGGTCGAGCTGCTGCACGATGAGTGCGTAGATCTCGGGGGCTCGGTCGGCGTCGAAGAGGTCCGGTTCGTAGGAGCCGAATAACGGCGGCAGCGAACCGGCGACGAGCACCACACCGGCAGTGTCGGCGGCCTGGCGTGCGAGGCGTCCTGAGAGTTCGATGAGGTCGGCGCCCTGGGCAGCGAAACGGTCATCGCCGAGGTGGTACGGAACGACGGCGTAGTTGTTGGTGATGATCACCTGCGCGCCGGCATCGATGAATTGAGTGTGGGCATCGACCACGTGGTCGGGGCTCTCGATGAGCGCCAGCGCTGACCACTCAGGCTGCCGGAATGGTGCGCCGATACGCCGCAGAAATTTGCCCATCCCACCATCGAGAATGGTGATCTCGTTGGTTGATTCAGTCGAGTTTGAAGCCGGAGCCGAACTCGTCGTTCGAGACAACGGTGAATCTGGGGTCGGATCGACAGGCACGAGACCTGAATCTAGTGCGGCGAGCCGAAGACGGCCTGTGACAGCGTTGAGACCGGTGGAGACGGCCTCGCGATGACCCCGACAGCATGCAAAGTATTTCTCGCAGCCCCCTTGCATTCCATTTAATGCGTGATAAAGTACGCAGTACAGAAGCGGAGCAGGCATCCCTAGCCGGCGCCGAGAACATCATCCCCAAAGAAAATCTCAACTCACTGGAGCAACCAATGCGCAACGAAATCATTACCAAGATCAACGACCAGCTCGGAACGGCCACAGCCAACTACACGAGCACCAACGACAAGGTCCTCGATGCCGTTATCGACGCCAACCGCAAGGCTGTCGACTTCGCAGTGAAGGCCGTCGACGCCATCACCATGCCGGAACTGCCGTTCGCCGACCGCTTTGAGCTCCCCGAGTTCCCGACCCCGGCCGAGGCTGGCAAGCGCTACATCTCCTTCGTCGAGCGTGCCGCTGACATGAACCGTGACCTGAACGGGCGCATTGTCGACATGCTCAAGATCGACGGGGCCAAGCCGGTCGCGAAGACGCCGGTCGCGAAGAAGCCGGTCGCGAAGAAGCCGGTCGGGAAGAAGACCGCCACCGAGCAGGCACCGGTTGACGCCACGAAGTGATCCGCTCAGCGCCCAGTAACGCAGCCCATCCCCCTCTGGGTGACGGCGCGGCGAGCACTGCGTGAACACGGCTGACGCCCTGCCGAGTATTCGGTGGGGCGTCGTCACTTTTTCACCCCGGGGCAGGCAGGATCATCACATGAGCTCGAAGTCGAACGCCGCAGCAGATGATCAGACGTGGGGTGCTGGAGCGCTCGGCGACTTTATTCGCAGCCAACGGCGTCTCGCGGAGTTGAGCCAACGCGAGCTCGCCAAACTTGCCGACCTCTCAGATGCCTATCTCAGCCAGCTCGAGCGAGGGCTGCACGAACCGTCGGTCAGGGTCGTCAACGGCCTGTCGTCGGCGTTGAACGTGCCAGCCGAAAAGTTGCTGCGCTTCCTCGGCCGTGACCGGCCGGAGGGCGATGTGGTGTCGACCGAGTCGGCAATCCAAACCGATGAGGCGTTGACAGACGTGCAGAAGCAGTCGCTGCTCGACGTGTATCGAGCCTTCACCGCCGCCAACGATCTCTGATCAGCCGGCGAGCTGACGGGCCGCTGCCACCACGATGGCGACTGCATTTGACTCGGTCGCTGCGATTGTTGCGGCATCCGGCGTTTCTTGTTGCGTGCGGTTGACGAGGACGCCGGCAACGCATCCGGCACGCCAGCCTGACGATGCGCACATCGTGAACAGAGTCGCCGACTCCATCTCGTAGTTGAGGACGCCCATCGACTGCCACTCGTCGAGGGACCCACGGAATCGTTCGACCACACGGCCAGTCGTTGTGTCGTAACGTTCTTGGCCAGGATAAAAGGTGTCGCTCGACGCCGTGATGCCGACGTGGGTGGTCGAGCCGGCGTCACGAGCAGCGGTGACGAGGGCGGTTGTGCACTCGAAGTCCGCAACGGCTGGGAACTCCATCGGCGCGAAGTGCAAACTTGCTCCATCCAGTCGCACTGCTCCGGTCGTGACGATCACGTCGCCTGGGTTGACGTTCGGTTGGATCCCACCGGTGGTACCGACCCGCAGGAAGGTGGTCACGCCAAGCTGCGCGAGTTCTTCGACCGCGATCGACGTCGACGGTCCGCCGATGCCGGTCGAGCAGACCACGACCGGGTTGCCGTCAAGCTGTCCGATCCACGAGGTGAACTCGCGATGGGCAGCGAGCGCCCGCGGCTCGTCGAGGAGTTGTGCAATGCGCTCGACGCGCTCTGGGTCGCCCGGCATGATCGCCAGAGTCGCGCCGTTGATGTCGGAGGCGTTGAGCCCCAAGTGAAACGTCTCAGCCATGATCTCACCGTAGCGACCATCTCGCTACCGCCCAGACGGAATGGGACAGAGTTCAGTGGCCAGTGACCCCATGGAACGGTCGGCCAGCTTCGTTGAAAGCGGTGTAGAGCTCCATGAACGCATCGCCGAACGGGTTGATGCCCCGCAACGGTTGGGCCGCACGTTGCACGGTCCAGTTGTGTGGTGCGAGATCGATCGCCGTGACGAAGTTCCGTTCAGCACCGTCGGCGTCACCATCATTGCGAAGACGGGTAGCGATTCGGAAGAACAATTGCGCCTGTTCCTCCTCCGAGCTCAGATCGTCGACTGCACCCTTTGCCTCGTCGGGTGACATCCGGAGCGTGCCGTCCTTGGCCCACGCACGGATGTGGTCTTTCTGGATTTCGGAGTCGATGCCAGTGAGCTCACGGAACGTATCGCTTGCGTAGGCGCTCCAGTTCGGCTGGACGATGTTGTCGTCTTCGTCGATCATCAGCACCGTCGGCACGTTCGAAATCGCGTACAACTCGGTCACGACATGGTCGGCGTCGATCAGGATCGGATACGTGATGCCGTCAGCGGCGCCACGGATGGTCTCGACGTCTTCGTCGACGGCGACCGCGATCACTTGGAAATTGTAATCAGCGAGTTCTTCTTGGAGTGCCTGCCAACCTGGCAGATCGAGGAGACAGCCTCACCACGATGAGAACGCAACGAGCAATCGCTTCTTGGAGCGCTGGTCAGAGAAGTTCATCGGCAAGCCATCGAGGTCGGGCAACGTGAAGTCGGGTGCCTTCATGTCGTTGACGGCGGCGCGGCGCAGTTCGCGCGGGGCGCCAATGGCAACGAGGCCGGACGTGGCGTCGTGCGCTGCAGGACGGTCGATGAGGGAGGCGACGGCGGTGACGTCGACGAGGTCGCCGCTCATCAGCGCCGTGCGATCGGGAACGATCACGCAGGTGTCGTCTTTGCAGAGGCCTTCGGGCTTCAGTGACCAGCCGAGCGCACCTTCGAGGGCCGCCACGTCGATCAGCGGTCCACCTTCCAACATCACAATGTGGTTGCTTACCATTTCCGCACCGTAGTCGTGCCGTGCTGAATTCTCCGTCCCGAACCCCTGTGATTAAACGACGGCGGGGTCGCTATGGTGCCGCGGTGAGCGACGGCGGGCGGGTGAGCACGGAGCGATCGGAGCGATCGGTCATTGCGTTCCTTGCGTTCATTGGTGTGCTGATGGCGTTCGGGATCGACGCTGCGCTGCCCGCATTTGACCAACTCTCTGAGGCATTCGACCTCGACGAGCGCGGGATCAGTCCGGCGGTTACGGGCACGGTGTACTTCGCCGGCATGGCGGTCGGGCAGCTGTTCTACGGCATTCTGGCTGACCGGTTCGGCCGCCGACCTGTGCTCATCGCGGGTATTGCTGTGTACGCGGTCGGCGCGATCTGTAGCGCGCTCTCACCCAATCTCGAAGTGCTTCTGGCCGCTCGGTTCGTCTGGGGTCTTGGTGCATCGTCGCCGACGGTGATGCGCATGGCGATCGCACGTGACTTGTTCGCTGGCGACCAGATGGCCCGGGTCGTCAGCACGTTTAGTGCCATCTTTCTCCTCGGACCGATCTTTATGCCGTTCGTCGGTGAGGCGATACTCCTTGTCGGTGACTGGAGGCTCGTGTTCTCTGCTGGCGTCGTGCTTGCAGGGGTCACGCTCGTTTGGGCGATCAGGTTCGGTGAAACCTTGGCGCCCGAACTGCGTCGTCCGATCCAGCTTGCGCCGATCCGCGAGGCCTTCGGTGCGGTTCTGCGGACTCGCGTGACGCTGTGGATTCTTATCGCTCAGGCATTTTTTGGGGGCGCATTCTTTGTGTGGCTCGGAAGTGCGCAGGTAGTGCTCGACAACATCTACGAACGCGACGCGCAGTTCACGTTGTTCTTCGGTGCGTCCGGCATCGGCATGGCGCTGGCGTTGCTTTTCAACCGTCGGCTCATTGTGAAGTACGGCGCTGAAGCGATGGTCATCCGAGCAGCCACGGTGTTCGTTGCGGTGAGCGTTGTCGGGCTGATCGGCACGCTGCTTGCAGACGGCGTGCCGACGGTTTGGTTCTGGTTTGGTTGGGCAATGGTTGCCAATGCCATGGGCATGATCATGGGGCCGATGAGCGCATCGCTCGCGCTTGAACCGATGGCCGACAAGGCGGGCACGGCAGCCGCGATTCTCGGTGTGGCACAACTTGGCGTTGGCGCAGCGTTTGCTGCTGCGGTTGATGCCCAGATCGACACGACGGTGACACCGATGGTGCTCGGGTCGCTGGTCTACGGCTCACTCGGCTTGGGCTGCCTTGTGATCGCCCTCCGAGTCGAATAGTTGCGTTTGGGACCAGACCCGAAACGCAACTATTCGAAGGCCGCGAGCGACTATTCGAAGGCCACGCGCAGGTTGTTCATGGTGGTCCGGCACGCCTGTTCGAGGTTGTCGCGACGACCTTCGATTTTGCCGGGGTAGATCTCAGGCAGTTCGAGCAGCGGCGCGTCGAACGACTCGGTCACGGTGCAGGTGGCATCGCCGGTCGGCGTGATGTCGTAGCGCCAGACAGTTGCATGTTTGAACTTTGGCGGCACCGAGTACGCGAATGCCTTGGCCGGATCGAACTCGGTGACCACGCAGTCGGCGTGCCACTCATAGTCGCGGGCCTTGTTGTGGCCTCGGAACGTGGCGCCGACGGCGACCTTGGTCGACCCGTCCAGAAACTCGCACCGGACGTTTTCCGGGCTGAGCCCAGGAAGGCGGTCAAGATCGGTCAGGTAGGCGAAGACGTCAGTGGCCGACGCGTTCACGTCGACGGTTGCGGAACCCTCTGTTGCTGCACTCATGGCGCCAGTGTGGCCGACGCGACGTGGCGTGCGGAAGTCAGCCGATGCCGTCGGGCATTTCAGATTTTCGACGGCCAATGAAGTCGAGCAATTCGGCGTCGATTGCATCGTCGAGCGGCGGCGCTTCGTAGGAGGCCAGCGATTCCTTCCAGGCGGTATTGGCGCGATCTGCAGTGGTGGTCGAACCGTCTTCGAGCCATTGTTCGTAGCTCGAGTTGTCGGCCATTGTCGACCGATAGAACGCGGTTTCGAAGTTGGCGAACGTGTGGGCTGTTCCGAGGAAGTGATCGCCCGGTGTGTGCACAGTGAGCTGTTCCATGGCTTGGCCGTTTTCGCTCATGTCGAGGCCCTTGCCGAGCGTCATCATCATGCCGAGCTGGTCGGCATCCATCATGAACTTCTCGTAGCCGACGGCAAGGCCGCCCTCCATCCAGCCGGCCGCGTGTAGGACGAAGTTGACGCCAGCCATAACGGTTGGGATGATCGTTGAAGCCGACTCGTACGCGGCCTGGGCATCGGGCAGCTTCGAGGCGGTCATTGAGCCACCCGAGCGGAACGGGACGCCGAGTCGGCGGGCGAGCGCCGCAACGGTGTAGAGCACGATTGCTGGCTCGGGCGTGCCGAACGTCGGTGCGCCAGTTGCCATGGACATCGACGATGCAAACGATCCGAAGATCACGGGGGCGCCGGGGCGCACAAGCTGGCAGAAGGCCATGCCGGCCAATGCTTCGGCGAGAGTTTGTGCTGCAACCCCCGCCGAGGTGGTCGGTGCCATTGCTCCAGCGAGAATGAACGGCGAAATAATGCATGCTTGATTGGCAGCGGCGTAGGTTTCGGCAGCGGCGAGCATCGTGTCGTCCCAGACGAGCGGCGACGAGGCGTTGATCAGCGACGACATCACGGTGCGATCTCGTA
The DNA here is from genome assembly GCA_047638615.1 of Gammaproteobacteria bacterium. Lineage (GTDB taxonomy): Bacteria > Actinomycetota > Acidimicrobiia > Acidimicrobiales > Ilumatobacteraceae > Ilumatobacter_A. The sequence goes on along the minus strand of JBLIMF010000038.1, from coordinate 2,175 downwards.
GATCGCCACCGAATGCGATGCGTGCCAGCTCGATCGAGTCGGCCGCACGCTCGCCAGCGGTGACTGAGCCCATGAAGGCCTTGTCGCTGTACTTCAAGTGGGCGTACACCATGTCGAGGTGGCGCTTGTTGACGGGCACGTCGACGGGTTCACACACCGTGCCGCCCGAGTGATGCAGGTTCGGCGACATGTATGTGAGCTTCACGATGTTCTGGAAGTCGGCGATCGTTGCATACCGACGGCCGTTGTCTTGGTCGTACACGAAAGGCGAGCCGTAGTTCGGCGCGAAAACGGTGTTGTTGCCACCGATCTCGACGTTGCGTTCCGAGTTGCGTGCGTGCTGTGTGTACTGGCTTGGTGCGCTGTCTTGCACCAGCTTGCGGCACAGCCCGCGTGGAAAGCGAACTCGCTCACCGTCGATGTCGGCGCCTGCGGCGCGCCACATCTCGAGTGCGCTCGGGTAGTTGCGGAACTCGATGCCAACCGTTTCGAGGATGGTGTCGGCGTTGTGCTCGATGATCTCGAGCTGTTCATCGGTGACCAATTCGTACGGCTTGATCTGACGTTCCAGATACGGAGGAATCGGGGCTGCTGTCGATGCACGGCTGGCCGCCCGTCCTGCGCGGCCACCCGACCGACGTCCACGTCGTTCGTCACTCATTGCTCACCCCATTCGTCGCACGTCCCCGATCCGGGGGTTCCACAATGCGGAACGGTTCCATCATACAGAACACGAGAGGGCTGTGCTGAACCTGCACGACCGAGTCGCTCTGGGGCAAACAGTCACCCCGCAACACGTCAGGTCAGCAACTCGATGTGCCGGACGGCTCTACTTCAGGCCGGTCGGCGCCGCCGCCCGGTGCGTTGCCTGTCGCCAGACCCCTCGGGCTTCGCTTGGGCGATCGGGAGCGTGGTCTCGGTGGCGAGGTTGGGCGTCGGTTGGGTCGTGTGTGGAAATCCCATGGCGTTGACGAACAGATCCTGGAACCGTGGCTCGGTCGCAGTCTCGATCTTTTGCACTCGCCGCACCGTCTCTTCAATTTCGGCGCGCTGACCAGCTGACACCAAGGCCCGAACAGCGCCAGCTCCGGCTGCGTTGCCGACGGATGCCACATGCGCGACCGGCACGTCAGGAACGAGACCGATCACCTTGGCGTAGAGCGGATCAATATGAGCCCCGAACGCTCCGGCGAGCCTGACCGAGCCGATTTCGTTTGGGTCGGTCTTGCCGGCGTGTTCGCACAGCAGGTCGATGCCCGCGCGTAGCGCGGCCTTGGCGAGCTGAATGGCACGCACATCGTCTTGTGTGACATTGATGTTCGCTGCCGGTTCGTCGGCATCGCCGAACAGCCGATACGAAAACGTCCGACCGTCGGCGAAGATGCGCGACGTCTTGGCCGGACCGTCGGAGCGCACGGTGCCGTCGACATCGATGAGCCCAGCCAGGTAGAGCTCGCCCATCACTTCGATGATTCCAGATCCGCAGATGCCGGAAATGTTGAGCGAGCGGGTCTCGGCATCGAAGCAGGGGTCATCGGACCACAGGTCGGAGCCAATTACTTTGACTTTCGGCTCAAGCGTGTCGCGGTCGATACGGACGCGTTCGATGGCGCCTGCGGTGGCGCGCATACCAGCAGAGATTTGTGCGCCTTCAAAGGCCGGACCGGTGGGCGAGGAGGCAGCGAGTACCTGAGACGAGTTACCGAACACGATCTCGGCATTGGTGCCGACGTCGACCAGGAGTTGGAGCGCGTCGCTGCGGTGCGGCCCTTCGGCGAGGATTGCGCCGGCGGTGTCGGCACCGACATGGCCGGCGATGCACGGGAGGAGGTAGACCTCACAAAACCGAGCGTCGATGTCGAGGTCGGTGGCCGACGTGGTGACGGCGCTGTCGGTTGCTAGCAGGAACGGGGCTTGGCCGAGAGGCGTCGGATCGATGCCGAGGATGATGTGATGCATGATCGGGTTGCCGACGATCGTCATGTCGAGCACGACGTCGCGGCCGATCCCGGCTTCGGCAACGAGTGTGCCGACCATCTCATCGAGTGCAGTCCGTACAGATCGAGTGAGCTCAACCTCGCCGCCTGGGTTCATCATCACGTACGACACGCGCGACATGAGGTCGTCCCCAAACCGGATCTGCGGATTCATTATTCCGTTGGTCGCCCGGATCTC
>JBLIMF010000037.1:0-18237 GCA_047638615.1 Gammaproteobacteria bacterium | reverse complement strand
CCGGTTGAGTTCGACGGAAAATCGCCAGCAACAGCGCGACCAATATCAGATCACCCGATTCGAGGTCGTTGTGATCGCTTGCAGGCCCTACGATGTCGACGTGCAGTTCGGCGCAACCGATTCAACGGGGTTTTCTCCAGCGAATCGCGCCGATTCCGCCTCTCTAGCTCAATGGTAGAGCAGTGGACTTTTAATCCATTGGTTCTGGGTTCGAGCCCCAGGGGAGGCACTCCTCGCATCGTGTTGTGGCCGCGTCGGCCATCAAGCTGCGATGGCAATGGCCTGCTGGAGTTGAGCGACGGCACGGTCACGGCGGTTCCGGATTGTCCGTGGGGTGACGCACTGCTGACGTGCCACGGCGCCCGGCGACCCGGTGACGACCAGTGCTCGAATCAGATCGAGATCGCGGGTGGCGACGCCAGCGAGACGCGCCGTGCGGACAACATCAGCCAACTCGACGAGTGCAGGTGACGGCAGACAAGCAACTCGTTCACTGAGCAGACGTGGCTCGGTCGGGGTCTCGGCCGGAAGTTGGCGTCGGGCGTCTCGTCGAAAGGCGAGGTACATTGCATCTGAGATCACCGCCGCGGCCACATGGCGAGTCCGCCTGGCGACGTCGTAGTTCCGGATTGCGATCCAGGCGGCACCGACGGCATCTTCGGCTGGGTCGCCGGCCTCACTCAGAAACCGATACTTCGCCGCAGCACTGATCAGCCCCGGCAGGAGCCGCTGGACCACGATTCGGCCGGCTATCTCGTCGTGTCGAGCGAGCCCGACCAGTAGCAACAGAAGGTTGTTTCCGGCATCGCCGTCGGCGCGTTGTGTGGCATCGATGAGTTCTTGGGCGTCGGTGAGTTGACCAAACCGAGCGGTCTCATCCGGTGGGGCTTGCTCCGCCCACGAACGAATTGTGCGGATGGTGCGTCGAGCGGTGGCGGTGTGTTGCCACTCGGCGTCAAGGCGGTCGGAGAAGCGATGTGGACGATGAAATTCGATCATGGTTGCATCGTGCGCCCGGGCCATCACCGGCCTGCTCACAGGGCCAGTCACCGCGGCCAGTGTGAGACGCCACACTCGGGCTCACCAGCTTCACAGCACCTGCTCAACGTCCATTTTGAGGCCCTCTGGAGATTCTAGGTTCCGGTCGCTGCGCCAGCCCGCCCACTGTCGGTATGTGAACCCGACCATCGACCCCAGCACGTCAGTGCCGCAGCAGGCAGCAAACGTCCCGTCGCTTGAAATCCACGGCCCGGATGGCAACCGTTTGTCGGTCGCTCCGCGCACGGCTGGCGACACCGTTGCTGACCTTTCCGAGGCGCTTGGGCTCGCCGCGTCGCGGCGTCTGCGCATCAACGGATGTGTCAAGCCGCCGGCTCAACGACTGGTCGAATCTGGCCTCCGAACAGGATCGTCGGTGGCCGGCGGTGCAGGAGGCTGCCCCCGGGCTGGCGACGCTTCCAAGCCTGTGAATGAAACGGGATCTGACTGTGATCTGCTTGTCGTGAGCATTACCGCCGGGCCGGACTGCCATGTTGTCGGGCCGGTCGAAACCGGCCGATGGATCATCGGACGGTCGCCGCTTGCCCACCTTCGAGTGGACGATCCAACCGTCGAGCTCTACCACGTCGTGATCGATGCAAACACGGACACTGTCCAAGTGACACAGCTTGCGGGGCAGGTGCCGGTCCTGCTCGACGATCTGCCGATCTCTGGGTCAATGCGGGTCTCGCTCCCGACTCGAATCGCAATGGGGTGCACGGAGTTGACCATCGAATGTCCGATGGAGGTCGACAACCGCGCGCAGCAGTTCGGCTCGGGTGCATTGGCTGACCGGCAGGCTGACCCGTGGCGGCGCGAGGTCAGACGAGGCCCGTGCTCAGTGCCGACCCTCGTGCTGCCAGCGGTCGTCCTCCCCGTGAAGCCGGTGTGGGTGCCGATTCCCTCAGCGCTCGGGCTCGTCGGGGCGGCAATTGCGGTGATGGGTGCTGCGGCGCTCGCGGTCGTCCTCGGACAGATGATGTTCGCCCTCTTCGCACTCATCGGGGCATGTGCATCATTTGGTACCTGGTGTGTTGGCGCCGGAGAAGCGTGGCGACAGAATCGGCGACGCCGAGGCAAGGCAGTTGCTGAGCGTGCCCGCTTCCGCGACGAACTCGATGGGCAGCAGAGAGCCGCGCGTCGCCATCACCTTGCGCTGCACACGGATGTGCTTGGCGCATTGCCGGTGGCCGCCTCTCTCGACGGGGAACGCAGTGCGGTGTGGGCACGTCGACTCTTCACCCATGGCGGTGATCCGATCGATCAGTTGCGCTGCGTGCTGGGCCGCGGCGATCAACGCTGGCCGGTGCCCTTCGACGGGAGCGCCGATGCTGACGCCGACAGCCAGGCAGCCCTACAGAGTGCTGGCCTGCTTGCCGGTGTTGGCGTGCCGCTCCTGATCGAGCCGGGGTGTTCCGTTGCCGTGCACGGCACGTCGCCCCTGGTATCAGCACTCCTGCGTTCCATCATCATCCAACTTGCGATTTCGGTCGGGCCTGCCGACTGGCAACTGGTCATCGTCACGGTGAACGCCAATCACTGGAAGTGGGCCGAATGGCTGCCGCAGACGCGCGACGCCGTCAACTGTCCGATGATCGCCGATGCCTGCGATGGCGTGGCACTGCATGCGCTCCTCGGTTCAGTCGCTGTCGATGCGCTCAGGCCGACGCTGCTGATCGTCGATGATCCCAGCCTGCTCGCGGTGCGGACCGGCCCGCTGCGTCGCTACCTCGACACCGCCCAGCCCGCAGTGCTGGTCTCCGTCAAACCTGGGCAATCGACGCCGGCGGTCTGCGATCGAACGATCATGGTCGGGCCGACTGGTCGACTTCGAGTCCACGACGAGGCGGCACCCATCGAGGTGCGCGACGTTCGAATGGCCGGCATCACCGAGGCGACGGCACATGCAGCAGCGCGCCGACTCGCGGGCCTGTCAGACCCGGAACGGGTGGGGGACCAGGCGGGTCGATTGCCCACGGCCGTCTCGCTCGGCGATGTCGATCCGGCGCTGGTCAGTGCGCCACCTGCCCGGGCGGCTCGTCGGCTTGTCGAACGATGGCGGGCGGGTGGTTCGGATCCGGCACCATCGACGCCGCTGGGACATTCTGTCGACGGGTTGGTCGAGGTAGACCTGGTGCGCGACGGGCCCCATGCGCTCATTGCAGGCACGACTGGCTCAGGCAAGAGCGAGCTGTTGCGCAGCCTGGTTATTGGTCTCGCGGCGCAACTCAGCCCGGACCACCTGACGTTCGTGCTCGTCGACTACAAGGGCGGCTCAACATTCGACGCGTGTGCCGATCTCCCGCACACGGTCGGCGTCGTCACCGATCTCGACGATGGCCTCGCGGAACGTGCACTCATCAGCCTCGATGCTGAATTACACCGTCGGGAGCGCCTTTTGCGAGCTGTCGGTGCAAGCGACCTCTCCGACTACCGGCTCCGTGCGGAGGCGATGATCTTGCCGCGTTTGGTGGTCGTGATTGATGAGTTTGCTGCACTCGCGAAGGAACTTCCCGACTTCCTGTCGGCCCTTGTTGGGATTGCGCAGCGCGGCCGCAGCTTGGGGGTGCACCTGATTCTGGCAACGCAGCGCCCAGCGGGAGTTGTGACTGACGAGATTCGAGCCAACACGAACTTGCGGATCGCGCTTCGCCTCAATGACGTCGCCGATGCCCACGATGTCGTCAACGACGGCAGCCCGACTGAGTTCACCCGAACTGTCCCGGGCCGATCAGCGCTTCGCCTGGGGCCTGACGAGCTCATCGTGTTCCAAGCGGTGCGGTGCACGGGGCCCGTGGCTGCTGAGGATCGAGGCCTCGTTGTCAGTCATCCGGCAGGCACCGCAGCCAACTGCATCGAGTCGACTGCCCGATCCGAACTCAAACTCGCGGTGGCCACGATTCGCGATGCGGCCCGGCTTGCCCGGATCGGGGCGCCGCATCGACCGTGGATTGACGTGTTGCCTGCGAACCTCCCACCGAGCATCGTCGACAAGGCAGTCGGCGCGATCCCTCACGATGCCGTCGGCCTCATCGACGTCCCGAGCGAGCAGGGACGGATGCCGTTGCGTTGGGAACGAGAGCGTGGCCACCTTGCAGTGGTCGGTGCCGTTGGTTCCGGGACGACGTCGACACTGATCTCGGTGATCGCGGCGCGCTGTCGAATAGCGTTCCCAGCGACCGAGCACTGGTATGTCATCGATGCTCGGGGTGATCACGCGCTCGACGGCGTTGCCGGAATCGGACACTGCGGCGCAGTCGTCCGAGCGACCGAGAGAGAGCGTCTCCACCGGCTGCTCGTCCGACTCGATGCGTTGATTGATCAGCCAGCAGTCGATGACGGCCTGGCGCCGACGGTCTCACTCGGGATCGATGGGCTCGCCTCATTGCGGCTCGCCCTGTCGTCGATCGAGATGGCCCCGACACTTGCTCTCCTCGAGCGCGTTCTCGCCGATGGCCCAGCGGTTGGCCTTGTGTGCTGCTGGACTGACGACGGAGCAACATTGTCAGGTCGAGCGACCGCAGCAGACACGTGGGTGTTCCATGTTGACGATCCGGGTGTGGCCCGGTCATTCGGTGTCGTACCGGTGGGCGCCGGACGACCTGGACGGCTGCGGATCGCAATGAGCGGCCTCGAGGGTCAGGTGGCGATCGGTGCCGACGGGGTGGCCGAGCTGCCGAGCCGGCACGGGGCCGACGGCCCGGCCTCGGTGGAGTCGCTTGCGGCTGAAGTCACAGGAGCCGACCTCGATTGTCCGATCGGGCATGAGGCGTCAGACAGCACACCGTTACGCCTCGGTCTCAATGCCGACGACCTGGCAACGTCGACGTTGCTCGTACCGAAGGGTGATCACGTGTTCATTGGCGGCGCCGCAGCAACAGGCAAGTCGACGGCGCTCCGACGCCTCGTTGCAGCATGGGTGGCGGTGCACCCTGGTGGTCGGATCGTGGAGGTCGATCGCCGGATCGGGCTCACGGTTGAAGACATTGCTGGCTGGACTGCCCCGACGTTGGTGGCGATCGACAACGCCGATCGTGTCGACGATCCGCTTGGCCTCCTTGCTGGCCTCGTGAACAACCCACCCGTCGGCGTGATGGTGGTCGCAGCAGCGCGGCTCGACGCCGTTCGATCGGCTTACGGCCACTGGACGCGAGAGGTCGCCCGGAGTCGCTGCGGAATCATCTTGACGTCGCCGGGCGAAATCGACGGCGACCTGCTCGGTGTCACATTGCCGCGCCGTTCGCTCATTGCTGCCCGGCCTGGCCTCGGATGGGTTGTCGATGGCCGAGGACATCGGCTCGTCCAGATCGCGCGCGCCTGAATCCGCCGTGCTTCTGAATGGCGACTGTTCAGCCCCTTTTTCCACTCGGCGCCGATGGGAGACAGCCTCGAGCCGAAGCTCATCGACCGACAGGTGGTCGCCGTTGCGGCAATCGCGATTGTTGCGCGTTTGGTTTGGATTGCGCTGTTCGCTCGGACGCCGACCGGCCAGAGCGACCCTGCGTTCTATAACGAAGCTGCCACTCGCCGCATCGACGGCGAGGGGTATTGCTCGTTGCTCGGCGAGCCAACGGCGTACTACCCGCCGGGTTACCCAGCCGTCCTCAGCTGGATGAACCGGTTGTCTGACGCCATCGGGCCTGAGGCCGGACCGTGCCACTGTCGTCGGGATGATCCAGAGCTTGTGGTGGGGCGTGTCCGCGGGCGCTGTGATGCTGACGGGCCGCTGGGTCGCTGGCGCCCGGGCGGGCCTGGCTGATTATCGCGCTCTGGCCGAATCTGATTGCGCATGCCGGCGCGCATCTGACCGAGTCGTTGTTTGTGACGCTCGTGTCCGTCGGCTTCGCGGCGCTGGTCTGGTGAGTCAACCGGGGCCCACCCGACCGACGGGATGTCCCGGCTTTGGTTGTCTTGGCATTGACGATTGGACCTGCCGTTCTCATTCGTCCCCAGGTTGCCGGCGTCGTCATCGCTGTCTTGGCCGGGTGCCTTTGGCCAGTTCGCTGGATGCGACACAGGCGAACGGTATGTCGACGGTCCCAATGCCGAGCGGCGGATCGATGTTGAGAACCGTCGCCGGGCGCTCGACTACATCGCCGCCGAGCCGCGCTCGGTGCTGGCACTGACGACGAAAAAGTTCTGGGCCACCTTCGGAGCCGACGATGACGGTCTTCGAGCGAACGAGTCGTTCGGTGCCGTTGAGATCATGCGACCAGGTGTCCGGAGCCTGTGGCGAGTGGTGACCATTGGGTCGTATGCAGTGATCATGATTGGTGCGACCGTTGGGTTTGCACTGTTGCTCGCTCCGCAGATTGCGATGCTCGCCGGCATCGGTTGCATCGCTGTGATTGACCGCGTTGGAGCATCCTCTTGGACCTGATGATCAGGGCGATGGGTGGTGTCCGAGGAGCCACGACGGGCCGCTGCCGTGCTCACTTGCAATGTCATCAGCGTTGTAGAGCGCGCAGGAATCGAGGCTGAGGCACCCGCACCCGATGCAACCGTCGAGGCGCTGCTTCATCGATTCGAGGAGTGCGATGCGCTTGTCAAGCATCGGCTGCCAACTCGATGCCAGCTTGGCCCAGTCGCGTCGCGTCGGGGTGCGGCCGTCCGGCAGCATTGCGAGGGCACTGCGGATCTCGGCGAGAGTGAGACCAACTCGTTGGGCGACTTGGATGAAGCCGACACGTCGGAGTGTGTCGGCGAGATACCGCCTGTGGCCCGCATCGTTCCGGCTGCTGGTGATGAGTCCGTTTGCCTCGTAGAACCGCAACGCCGATGTGGCTACACCCGCCCGGCGCGCAACTTGGCCAACCGAGAACTCGCGGGCCGCCCCGGGCCCGGCAGTATCTTCAGATTCACTCTTGACTTCAACCATTGTTGAAGTCTTACCGTGTCGAGGCATGAGCACAACTCACACGTCTTCCACCGATGCACACCTCGAGGCCGCAGGGCGTGGCGAGGTTGTTGCTCAACTTGCAGATCTGGAGGTCGGCGCGATGACGATGGTGAAGGCTGACGGTCGTCGCGTCTGCCTTATCCGCACAGCATCCGGGGTTCACGCCATCGACAACGCCTGCCCACACCAGGGGTACGGGCTCGCCCAGGGTGGTCTCGATGGCGAGATGGTCACGTGCCAGTGGCACAACTGGAAGTTCCGCGTCACCGATGGCACCTGCTTGCAGGGCGAAGAAGCGGTACGCGTTCATTTGGTCGACATCGATGAGCGAGGCGCCGTAAGTGTCACGATCAATCGGCCGGATCCTGCGTCCCAAATCCCCCAACTGATGGCGAGTTTGCAGAGCGGGATTGAACGGAACTACATCGGTCAGGTGTCGCGCGACGTCGTGCGTCTGCTGCACGCCGGAGCGTCGCCGGCCGAACTGGTGTGGGTCGCGATTGAACACGGTGCGCCCAGAGCCGAATATGGGTGGGGTCATGCGATCGCCTCAGCAACCGACTGCCTGGCGATGGTTGAGCTTTACGACGGTGACGAGCAGGCGCTTCCGATCGTGCAGGCCATTGCCGGTGTCGCCGAGGTCGAACGAGATCGGCCGGCGCGGGAACTACCCGCGATCGCGGCAGCAGCAGACTCGACTGCGGCTGCGTTCCGCGACGCCGTCGAGCGTGAGCAACTGAAAGTGGCGCAGGGCCTCGTGCTCGGCGCGCTTGCCCGAGGAGCCGACCTCCGTGAAATGCAGGCGTGGTTTGCAGCGGTGATCAGTGACCACCACTTGTCGTACGGCCACGGCGCGATTTACGCACAGAAGGCGTTCGAGTTGCTTGAATACGTTGGCTGGCAGCGCGCCGACGTCGTGCTCGGGCACCTTGTCCCCGCCATCGTGTTCGGCACACGTGAAGACCGGCTGCCATACATGCGACCATTCCTCCGGCCGCTCCACGCGCTTGACCTCAACGAACTTGCAAGCGTTCCCAGTGATGCGAACTGGTCGGGACGAGCAGCTCTGGCCGAGTTACTGCTCGACTCTGATCGGACGGCGCCAGCCACCGCTGCTGCCGATGCGCTCCGAGCCGGTGCGGGAATCGACGGCGTGCTCGACGCCTGCGTCATTGCAGTGAGTGAACGGATGCTGCGGTACGACGTGGCTGGCGAATTCGACTTCGACGACGACTTCGGTTGGCTCGACATCACGCACGGTCTGACCTATGCCCACGCGGTTCGCTGGCATCAACGGCGTCTGGCGGAGGTTGGCGACGCCACCTCGGCTGACATGGTCAGGTTGACGATGTGGGCCGTGTTCCTCGCCAACTGGACGGGACGCCACGAGTGGCACAGCAAGGTGGGCCCCCGGGAGAACGTGGCGCTCGATGCTGACCTCAAGATCGCCGGCGCCGACCTGCAGCGGAGCTCGCTGCTCGACGGCACCAGCGCGTTCATCGTGGCGGCGCATGCTGTGAAGACGAGCCGCGCTGCGGCGCTGGAATCACTCGCACTCGGGGTGGCAACCCCACTCGAAGCGACGGCTCGGTTCATGCAGGCTCCAAAGTTGGAACGCTTTGTCGCCCGAACCGTTGCTGAGTCCTTGGGTTTCCTCAATGGTCGCATCATGCGCGACTGATGAGGTGTCGAACTCGTCGTGTTCGCTTTGTGGGCGCCGCAGTTTGTGGGCGCCCCAGTTGCGGGGGCCGGTCAGCGCTGCAGCATCCCGTATGCGTGGGTTGGCGTCAGGGTGAGGACCAGCCGTTGGTCGTCGACCATCGCCTGGCGATACTCGTTCCAGTTGTCGTGCTCGCCGGCCACCGATCGGTAGTACTCGACGAGCCGCTCGACGGTGTCGTCGCTCGGGCTTGCAGCCACCGGCGTCAGCTCGACATCGGCCTCGACCACGGCGTAGGCCCAGAAGTCGTCGCGGTTCACGTGGAGGCTGGCCCGCGGATCGCGGCGGAGGTTCTTGGTCTTCGCGCGCCCCTCGGTCACCGAGATCAGGATTTGGCCTGCGTCGTTCACCACGTACGCAATGTTCGACGACTGTGGTCGCCCGTTGGATTTGAGCGCGAGCAACATTCCGTTCTTGTGTTCGGCGACGAATGCCATTGCTTCAGAGATCTGCATGGCTAGGACAACCCTTTGGGCGCTCCATCTGTTCCACGTCGGATGCCGCGGCGCGAGCCGTTGCCAGCGTCAGTCGATGTCTTGATTGCCAAGGCGCCAGCTGGCGAGGGCAAGCGCCACAACGGCGACCGCGAGCGGCACGATGATGCCGACTGGCGTTGAGAAATCGGCGAGGTCGAGGTCGACTCCGGTTCGGTCGACAAGGATCGATCGCGTGTACTTGCGGATCGCGAACCGGGCCACGCCAGCGCCGCCGAGGGCAATGAACCCCTCCCAGATGAGGATGTACGCCAGCCCCCACACGATCACTTTGCGCAGCCACACGCCGAGCAGTGTGAACACAGCGCAGTAGGCGGCCACTGCCACCACGCCAGCGATGATCGTGCCGGGCACGATGCCGCCGCCAGCACCGGTCAGCATCGCGGCGAGCACGACAGGGATCAGTGTGATTGGGGCCGTGAGCGTGACTGCTGCAAGGAACGCTCCGACCACGATCGGCCAGCGATCCATGGGTCGCAGCCATAGGTAGACCAAGGTCTTGTCGTCGCGCAGGTCGCCAATGGCGGCACCCCCGAATACGAGGCTGACCACGGGGATCACGACGGCAAAGCCGAGGGCGGAAATCAGCCTGACGGCGGCTTCGAGGTCAGCATCGGCGCGGCCCAGAGCGAAGGCGGCAACCGTTGCCACGAGCGCAAGCAACGTGAGTGCAATGATGCGCGCGACGCTGGTGAGCTGTCGGAGGACGACGCGATACGACAACCGCAGAGCGGCGAGGGCCGGAACGTTCCGTTCGGTTACCGGCTGATCAGGCACCGGTCGGTCAGGCGCTCGGGTCATGTCGGTCATCGGCCCTCCACGAGGTAACGGAATACTGACTCGAGGTCGTCGTCGAGCGGGGAGACTTCGGTGAGCCGGATGTCGAGTTCGGTCGCGATCGGTGCGAGCTTGCGTCCGAGCCCGTCGGCATCCAGCGTGTCGACGACCAGGTGGCCTGGGCCGTCGTGGGCATCGAGGGAAAGTGCTGTGACCAGCCCGCGTTCGACGAGTGCCGTACCGAGTTGGCGCGGTGCGCTGGCGCCGATCCGGATCCGCAGCGGCCGGTCGTCCATCAGGGTTCGTAGGTCGCGGTAGTCGCCGCTTGCGACGAGTCGGCCCTGAGCGATGACGAGAACGCGTGAGCCGAGTCGGGCGACCTCGTCGAGGACGTGGCTCGAGACGAGCACGCAACGGCCGGCGTCGCCGAGTGCATGGAAGAGGGTGATCATGTGGCGGCGTTGCACGGGGTCGAGGCCCGTGAGTGGCTCGTCGAGAATCAGTACCTCCGGGTCGTTCACCAACGCGCACGCGACTTTGACGCGCTGACGCATGCCTTTCGAAAATTGCCCGACGGGTTTGGCGCCAACATCGGCCAGATCAACCTGTTCGAGTGCCCGCCGCGCAACACCCTCGGGGTCGGGCATTGCGTGGCCCTCGGCACTGACGCGCACCATCTCGACGGCGCTCAGGTGATCGAAGAGCGCGTCCTGCTGTGGCACCAACGCGATGCGGCCGCGTACTGATCGGTCGGTTCGCGGGTCGCTGCCGAGCACGCGAATGGAACCCTTCGACGGTGCGGTCAAGCCGCACATCATCCGGAACAGCGTCGACTTGCCAGCCCCGTTCGGGCCGAGCAGCGCAGTGACACCGCCCTCGATCGCGAAGTTGACGTCGCTCACCGCGACGATGGACCCGAAGAACTTCGAGACCTCGTTCACGGTGATCATGCCCTTGGTTGCTGGCGCATCGGGGTTCGGGGGCGCAAGGGGCGCGGCCGGTGGTGGAAGTGTGGTCATCGTGCGATCACCAATCGTGAGTAGCGCCAGACAACGACGGCCAGGCCGCCGAACGTCCAGGCGGCGTTGACGGCGATGACTGCCAACGTGGAGACCTCAGGGAAGTTGCCGGGCTCACCGAAGATCCGGAAGACCAGCTCAAACGGCATGGAGAACACGTCGATCAGCCGCCAGTTCGGTGAGAGCTGGGCCCCGTCGACCAGCGACCCGGCGACGATGGGCGAGGCGAGAATCAGCAACACGACGCCGATCGATGCGAAGGCGCGACGGTCGGTGATCGACGACGCTGCCATCGAGATCGCCGTCAGCGCTGCAGACACAGCGGCACCGGACACGATGATGCGGAACAGCACGATTATCCAGTTTCCGAACCCATCGGGTCCGGAACCGTCGAACGTATAGCCGAGCAAAACCAGGAACGGCGGGCCGAGTGTGACGAGGCCGAGCGTTAACGCAACCGCGAGCATCTTGGCAACCAGGTAGGTCCCGCGATGCAGCGGCGTCGACAGGTACATCGCCAGCATGCCGTTGCGCCGATCGGAGACGAGGACCTCCGGCGCGACCAGGGCTGCGAACAGCGCGATTGCCGAGGTGACGAAGCCGTAGTACTCGGGGTATGACGGACCGTCGACGATGCCCGACGGAATCAGAACGGCAAGGCCGATGAAGACGATTGCAGGGACGTAGGCGATGGCGATGGCGATGACTGGGAAGATCTTGTTCTTTGCGGGCCGACCGAGACCCAAGGTGGCCCGCATGCTTTGCCACATCACGCTGCGAATCGATCCGGCGACACCGGCGCGTTCGCCGTCGTATCGCTGGAACCCGCGCGCTGAGATCTGTGCGTCGCCACGAGACGATGCGCCAACGTTGGTCATCGGGCGACCTCGTCGGCGTCGCGGCGGGGCTGATCGGTAAAGATGTCGTCGAGTGTGTGCCGGCGCTGTCCGAGGCGACGCAGCCGGGCGCCAGCCTGTGCCACCGCAGCCCCGACGGCATCGAACAGTTCGTCATCGGACTTGCCTGTGACGGACAGGACAGCGCCGCTGCGTTCGACGACCACTCCAGATATTTCGAGCATTCGAACGACAGCGTCGACGCTGTGTGCCGGTTCGTCGACATCGACCAGTTCGAGTTCGACACCACCGGACGCGCCGGCCAGTTCGGTCATCGCGCCGTGCGCGACGAGCCGGCCCTGGTCGAGTGCGACAACGTGGTCGCAGACCCGTTCGACTTCTTCGAGCACGTGCGACGAAAGCATGACGTCGATCCCGAAGTCGCGGTTGACCTGGACGATGATGTTCAGCATCTCGTCGCGCTGCACGGGGTCGAGGCCGTCGGTCGGTTCATCCAGCACGATGAAGCGTGGGTCAGCAGCGATCGCCTGAGCAAGCTTGACCCGTTGGCGTTGGCCGGTCGACATGGTGCCGAGCGACCGAAATCGTTCCTCACCCAAGCCAACCAGATAGAGCGAATCGCTTGCTCGCGTGCGGGCCTCGTCACGGGGGAGTCCCTTGACCTCGGCCAAATGGCGAACAAAATCGTAGGCCCGGAGGTCGTCGGGCAGCACGTTGCGCTCAGGGCCGTACCCGATCTGGGCGCGGAGTGCGGGACCGTGCACGTTTGGGTCGAGCCCAAGCACGTTGATTGACCCGGACGTGGGCTGTAAGAGGCCAAGCGTCAGCGAAATCAACGTGGTCTTGCCGGCGCCATTGGCCCCGACCAACCCGGTCACGCCGGGCGGGATGCTGATGTCGAGCCCGTCGAGCGCCCGAGTGTTCGGAAACTGCATGACCAGGCCCGAGGTCTCGATTATCGCTGTCACATCGATGATCCTCGCAGCAAAGAATGCTTCTGCGGGTCCGCCTGAAGGATGACTTCCGTCAACCGATCGGCCAGTCCGTATGCGCGAGAATCCGAACATGAGTGGAACAGCAGACCGGCAAACCAACGTTGGCCGGGAATCCAAAGTGGGGTGGCACGAGGCGGTGCCGCCGAACGGATTCGTGAAGCGACCCCGCTCGTCGGTCTCCGACACGAACGACAACCCGGCCGGGCTTGCCGCCGTTGCAAACGAGTTGGAGACGACACCGGAGCATTACAACCTCGTCGCTGGAGACCCGACAGTCGTCGGCTGGACGCGCAGCTACGACGACCCGAATGTTGTCGCGCTCCGCGAGCGCCTCGATCATGAGAACGGCATTCCCGATCTCGAACTCGTGGAATCTGCCGATGTTGATCGAGCTGTCGAACTGTTCGACCGAGATGGTTTCGTGGCCGTGGGAGACGCGCTCGATTCGGCGCTGCTGGAACGGATGCGTGCGGCGGTCGACCGGGTCGTCGACCGGCTGATCGAGGTCGATCCCGACAACAGTGTTGGCGGGGGTGCAGGTGGCCTTCCCCACCGATACTCGTTTGGTTCCAGCTCAGCGACGCGGCACATGCTGCACGTTCCCGAGTGGTGCGAGCTGGTTGACCTGCCGACAACGACACCAATCCTCACCGCGATCTTCGGCTCGCCGAACTACCTCCTCGGCGGCGGCGGAGGTGACATGGCGCTCCCCGGGGCCATCGAATACCAGGGTTTGCACTCCGACAACCTCTGGGAGGAGCTTCCCGATCGATCAGGACGTGTCTCCGTTCGGGACCTTCCGGTGCCGGTGGTGACGATCAACTTCCCGATGATCGACTTCACACGACTGAACGGTCCGGTCCGCCAAGTTCCCGGGACACAGAACAGCCGCGAACCGATCCCGAGCCTTGCCGCTGAACCTGGGTGGATGAAGCTAAGCACCGTCTGTCCAGTGCCCGCTGGCTCGGCGATTATCCGTGATAACCGGACGTGGCACGGTGGAACGCCGAACCTGTCGCGCGACGTGCGGGCCATGCCGAACATCGAGTATTTCGCGCCGTGGTTCCGCAGCGAAGGTGTGATTCGGTCGATGCCGTACAAAAGGTGGCAGGAATTGTCCCCGCACGGCCGGCGCATCTCTCGCCACGTGATGCTCGGAGCAGGCGAACGGTTAATCGGCGAAGGCTTCATTCACCCCAAGCGCGCTGAAAGAGAAGCCTTCCGCGCGCAACAATTGGAAGAGCTCGGTACAGAGCAAGCGCAGGAGTACCTCGAGAGGGCGTAGGTGCAGGTGCAAGTGCAGGTACAAGTGAAGAGGCGAAGGCGGCGCGACGACGTAGGCCCTGGACGGACACGAAGTGACCGTCGGGCGCCAGCCCGAGAAGGCGATGAGGGACGCCGTCAGGCGTCGGCGACGAAGTCGCCAAGGCCGAGCGCAGCGACGGCCTCATCGCGCATTTGGATCTTGCGGATCTTGCCCGTAACGGTCATCGGAAACTCGGTGACGATGCTGAGGTAGCGCGGGACTTTGAAGTGGGCGATCTTTCCCTGGCAGAAGGCCTTGATGTCGTCGAGGGTCACGTCAGCTCCGTCGGCGGGGATGACGCAGGCCATCACTTCTTCGCCGTACTTCTCGTCTGGCACTCCGATGACCTGCACATCGCCGATGTCGGGATGGCCGAGCAAGAACTCCTCGACCTCACGCGGGTAGATGTTCTCGCCGCCGCGAATCACCAAGTCTTTGATACGGCCCACGATGTTCACGTAGCCGTCGTCAAACATCACAGCGATGTCGCCGGTGTGCATCCAGCCATCGGTATCGATGGCACCAGCGGTTTTCTCGTCGTCGTTCCAGTAGCCCTGCATCACCGAGTAGCCGCGGGTGCAGAACTCGCCGTGTTCGCCACGCGGCAGCGTTTCCCCGGTGAGCGGGTCGGCGATTCGCACCTCGACGTGGGGGTGGGCGACGCCGACTGTCTGGGTCTGGTGTTCAATCGTGTCGCCGATCATCGTTTGGCAACTCACTGGCGAGGTCTCGGTCATGCCGTAGCAATTCGTGACATCAACCATGTGCATTTTCTCAACGCAGGCGATCATTGCGTCCTCCGGGCAGAGCGAGCCGGCCATCACGCCGGTGCGCAGGCTCGACAGATCGAAGTCATCGAAGTTCGGTAAAGCCAGCTCGGCAATGAACATTGTTGGCACGCCGTAGAGCGCGGTACAACGTTCTTTCTCGACTGCGGTGAGCACGGCGACGGGGTCGAATGCGTCGCCTGGAATGACCATGGTGGCGCCCGTCGAGGTGCAGCCGAGGTTGCCCATCACCATGCCGAAGCAGTGGTAAAACGGCACGGGAATGCAGAGCCGATCCTCGTGGGTAATGTTCTGCCCGCTGGTGACGTTGTGCCCGTTGTTCAAGATGTTCTTGTGCGTCAGCGTCGCTCCCTTCGGGAAGCCCGTCGTCCCCGACGTGTACTGAATGTTGATCGGGTCGTCACAGGCGAGCCCGGCTCGACACGCATGGAGGTCGGCATCAGAGACGGTGGTCGATCCGGCGCAGAGCTGGTTCCAGTCGTCATCCCAGAAGAAGATCGCCCGCTCGAGCTGAGCGCACTCGTCGCGCACTGAGGCGACCATCGATCGGTAGTCGGAGGTTTTGAACTTGGGTGCCGCCACGATCCAGCGACATTCAGAATGGTTGAGCGCGTACGCCAGCTCGTGTGTGCGGTACGACGGGTTGACGTTGACGAGAATGACGCCGATTTCGGCCGTGGCGAACTGGAGCAGTGTCCACTCGGCGTAGTTCGGGCTCCACAATCCGACACGGTCGCCCATGCTGAGGCCGGCTCCGAGCAGGCCTTTGGCGAGGTCGGCGACGCGTCGAGCGAACTCGTTGTATGTCCAACGAATGTCTTGATGCACGGCGACGAGCGCTTCGCGATCGCCGTGTGCAGCAACTGTGGCTGCAAGGTTCTGACCGATGGTGTCGGTGAGAAGTGGACGATCTGTCGGTCCAGCTGCGTAAGCAAGTTCAGTCATGTTTGTACCCCAGGTGTCGGTCTGCGAGCGCTCGACGTACTGCTCGGTACTCATTGTTGCAGATCAGTACCGCAATTTCTCACAGGATCATCTCCCGGAAAAACACAACGCCCGGCCGAAAGGGGGAGGGCGGCCGGGCATCGGTTTCTGTTTTCCGTTCATACGTGAACACCTATAGTTCGTCGCAGCGAAGCTGTTGGATCAATGAATCTCAAACTTTGTTTCGCGGCTGCCTACCCGCTGCCAGTCCGGGCTGCTTCGATCTTTTTGGTGGTCAGCTTCGGAGCCGCGAAAAAGAAGAGCGCCACGTTGAGCACGCCAGCGACGAAGAACGGCATACGGAGGGCGAGATCGCGTGACCCGAAGGCATCAGTCACCACGACGGTGAGGCCGCCGAGCGCGGCACCGATTGGCATCATCCCCCATGCGAAGAAGCGATACACGCTGTTGACGCGGCCGAGAAGTTCGTCGGGAATGATCGATTGGCGCAGGCTGACTGTGATCACGTTCCACAGCACGGCGAGGAACATGAAGATGGCGAACATTGCCCAGACAAAGATCCAGTCTCTTGCGAAGCCGATCAGGAAGGTCGTGAAGCCACCGACCAGCAGTGTGAGGTAGAGCGACGGGCCAGAGCCGATCTTCCTCGCGACTCGTGACGCCGACCAACCACCAATGATGCCGCCGATGGCGCCGCCACTTTCGAGGAGCGCGAACTCGTACGGCTCGGTTCGCAACACTTCCTGAGCGAAGAGAACGAGCGTTGCACCCGACAGCGTTCCGAGCATATTAAGGAGCCCGAGGATGATGGCCATCGGGCGGAGCAGGTCGTGCGACCACAGCCACGAGAATCCCTCCTTTAGTTCGACTTTCCACGGCCTGCGTTCAGCCAGACCGGTCTGTTTCGGCGGTTGCTTCGTTGCGGGGATGAGCGCAATGAGCGCAGCCGAGACGACGAAGGTGGCAGCATCGACAAAGAACGGCACCGAGAAGGCGACGATCAGGAGGAGTGCACCAAGCGGTGGCCCCATGAACGTGTTCGCGACCTGCTCGATGCTCCACAGTCGGCCGTTGGCCTTTTCGAGGTTGTCCGTGTGCACGATGGCCGGCATGAAGGTTTGCGCCGAGTTGTCGTAGATCACTTCGGCGAACCCCATCAGCAGCGTGGCGACGAGCACCATCCCGTAGATAAATGCGTCGGTGCCGATCACTGCGCCCGCATCGATGTCGTCGGGGCTCGGGAGGACGCCCTGCTTGCCGAGCACAATGAATGCCACGCCAAGGGTCAACAGCGCCCTCAGCGAGTTGGCGATCACCATCAGGGTTCGTCGGTCGTACCGGTCTGTGATGACGCCGGCCGGCAGGCTGAAGAGCAGCCACGGAAGGCGCTGCACCACGGCAACGAGAGCAATGAGTAGCGGGTTGCGGGTGACTGCAGAGGCGAGCCACGGGTAGGCGATGATGCCGATTCCGTCACCGAGATTCGAGATTGTCGATGCGCCGAACAGCTTGAAGTAGTTGCGTCCGAGTCGGTCTGTCGGGAGGGCAGAGCGGCCGCCGGCTGGCATGAGGCCGTCAGCCGCAGCAGCGGCGGAATTTTCGCTCGTTGAGTCATCGGGCATTGCACCAGCCTGATCGGCGGTGTCGTCGCTCATGCGTCGTCCTTCTTGCGTCCCGGCAGCGTTGGATGATCGGTCGGATAGACGGCGGCAACGAAGCCGTAGACGGTCTCGCCGCCACGCTCGAGTGCGCTGAACTCGTCGGCGAGCTCAGCCACCCGTTTCCAGAATTCCTCACGTCGCGCCTTGGGAATACGTGCGTGGCGAATGGTCGATTGCATCTTGTCGTCGTCGCCTTGGACCGCTTCGTTGTGCGCCTCGGTGAGGAAGCTCCGCGTTCGGGTCCCGGCTGGCATTGCGCCTTCGCCGATGATGATCACCCGCCCGACGCGACCGTAGAGGCGCTCCTCGATAGCGCGGACTTTGCGGGTCCGCACCACTTTCAGAAAGCCAACTTCAACGAGCTGATCGACGTGATATGCCATCGACGACTTGGGCCGATCGAGTGCTGCGGCAAGCTCGGTGACCGAAGCAGCGCGCTCCATGACGAGAGACAAGATTTGGTTGCGTAGCGGGTCGGCGACCGCTTTCAGTTGCGCAGAGGTGTCGGCGTGAACCTCGTCGGCTAGTTCGTAGTCGGGTGCCATCACGGGCACACTATTCGATGAATCTCGAACGATCTAATAAAGTCGGACGGTTGGCCCGACATTCGTTTGCCGACATTCGGTTGCCGACATTCGTTTGCCGACATTCGTTTGCATTGAGACATCAGTGCGTGTGCCAACCGATTCGTCGATGCAAACGGGGAAGTCTCCTATTTCTGGGAAATGCGACCACGCA
>JBLIMF010000036.1:0-18486 GCA_047638615.1 Gammaproteobacteria bacterium | reverse complement strand
CCCCGGCACCAGCTGCGAAGCCCACCCCCGCACCGAGGCCTGCACCGGCCCCTACACCTGCACGTGCTCCGATGAGCGCCGCCGACGCAGTTGTTGCCGCAGCGGAGGGTCGACTGCCGGTCGCAGCGCCAGCGCCTCGGCCCGAGCCTGCTCCAGCATTGCCGCCAGCACCAGAACCGCAGGCGCGCGTCATCTCGAGTGCTCGGCCCGATGCGAGTGGTCGCCCGCCTGAGCAGGCCACGCCCGCAGCTGCCGCGACGGAAGCTCCCGCATCGACGGCTCCTAAGCCCTTGTCGCCCAGCGGCAAGGTCGTGCCGCCGCCTCCCGGTCGTCCGCTGTCGCCCAGCGGCAAGGTCATCCCGCCTCCTCCTGGCTCGGCTCGTCCGCAGCCGGGTTCCAACACGCGACCTGGCGGCCGTCCGGGCGGTTACGCCCCGCGGCCCGGTGGCGGTCCAGGTACCCCCCGCCCCGGCGGCGGCCCCGGCGGCGCTCCTGGTGGCGGTCCCGGTCGTGGACCGGGCAACCGGCCCAGCGGCCAGCGCAGGCCCCCACGTCGAACCGGCCGTCGTCGTCGTCGTCGTGATCAAGACGATCTGCAGCCGCAGGCAATGCAGTACACGTCGTCCGACGTTCCCGTACCCGATGGCATCGTTGTCATCGAGCGCGGCGTGTCGGCGCAGGAGTTTGGCCCCAAGCTGAATCGTACGTCTGCTGATGTGCTCCGATTCCTCCTCACGAACGGCGAAATGGTCACTGCGACCATGACGCTCGCCGATGAGCAGATGGAGCTCTTCGCACTCGAAGTTGGCGCAGAGATCCTCATGGTCGAGCCCGGCCAGCAGGAAGAACTCGAATTGCAGGGTCTCTTCGACGACTCCGACGACGACGACGACCTCGAGCCGCGCCCGCCGGTCATCACTGTCATGGGTCACGTTGACCACGGCAAGACCACGCTGCTTGACCGAATTCGTGGCGCCAACGTCGTTGATGGCGAAGCTGGCGGCATCACGCAGCACATCGGCGCCTACACGGTGACCAATGCGAACGGTTCGGTCACGTTCCTCGACACTCCGGGTCACGCAGCGTTCACGCAGATGCGTGCTCGTGGCGCCGATGCAACCGACATCGTCGTTCTGATGGTTGCGGCTGACGACGGCCTGATGCCTCAGACGATCGAGGCCATCAACCATGCCCGTGCCGCTGATGTGCCAATCGTTGTTGCTGTCAACAAGATCGACAAAGACAACGCCGACCCTCAGCGGGTCCTCACGCAACTCGCCGAATACGAACTTGTTCCCGAGTCGTGGGGTGGCGACACGATCGTTGTTGAGATGTCGGCCCTGCAGGGCGTCGGCGTCGACGAATTGATCGAGCAGCTGCAGGTCGTTGCCGAACTCGAAGATCTCCAGGCCAATCCCAACGGCCGTGCCAAGGGGCTCGTTATCGAAGCACGGCTCGACAAGGGCCGTGGCCCCGTTGCCACGATCCTGATCGACAAGGGCACACTCAACATCGGCGATCCAATCGTCGCCGGTGGTGCCTGGGGCAAGGTCCGGGCGATGATTAACGACAAGGGCGAGATGATCAAGACCGCTGGCCCGTCCATGCCGGTTCAGGTCCTCGGTCTGTCCGATGTCCCCGAAGCCGGCGACGAGTTCCGCGCCGCATCGAATCCGAAGATTGCTCAGACCGTCGGCGAGGCGCGTGCGCTTCGTGTGAAGGCACGTCATCTTCGAGAAGACAGCCGGGTCAAGACGGGCACCAAGCTCGAAGATTTGTTTGCGCAGATCCAAGCCGGCGAGAAGGCGTCTCTGAACATCATCCTCAAGACTGATGTCCAGGGTTCGCTTGAAGCGGTCACCGAGTCGCTCCGTCGGCTCGAGCGTCCGGAAGTCGACCTGCAGTTCGTGCACCGTGCCGTCGGCGGCATCACCGAGAACGACATCACCTTGGCCAATGCGACCAATGCGACGATTCTTGGCTTCAACGTCCGACCCGACGGCAAGGCCCGCAAGCTGGCCGAGCAGGAAGAAGTAGAGATCCGTACTTACGAGATCATCTACAAGCTGCTCGAAGACATCGAGCAAGCTCTGATCGGCATGCTCGACCCCGAGTACGAAGAAGTGGTCACCGGCGAAGCCGAGGTCCGCGAGATCTTCCGGGTGCCGAAGCAGGGTGCAATCGCAGGTTGCATGGTGAGGTCGGGTGTCATCACTCGTGGCTCCAAGGTTCGTTTCCTCCGAGACGGCACGATCATCTGGAAGGGCGCAATCGCAACACTGCGTCGCTTCAAGGATGATGTCCGCGAAGTCCGCGAGGGCTTCGAGTGCGGTATCGGCCTCGACGATTTCCAGGACCTCAAGCCTGGCGATCTGATCGAGACCTTCGAAGACCGAGAAATTCCTCGTAGCTGATTGCGCTGGGGTCACACTGTGCCTGGCACAGTGTGACCACACTTCGTAGATAGGTTTCAATAAATGGCACATCCCGACGCGACTAAGCAGCCGGATCTTGATTTCTTTTGGGATCCTGTTTGACCATGGGCCTGGATCACCTCCCGTTGGGTGGTGGATGTGCAACAGCAACGCTCTTACGAGGTCGATTGGCGATTCATCTCGCTGTGGATCCTCAACGAAGAGACCCAGCAGGAGTGGTACACACCTGAGTACCGCGCTGGCCACTACCTCGGCCACAAAGGCCTCCGCATCGCCAATGCGATTCGGCTGCAGGAGGACGGCGAAGCGGTCGGTTCTTGGTACACGGCGCTCGGCGAGGCCCTGCATGCAAATAACCGTCGGGACGAAGCACGTGCTGATAACGAGGCATTCCTTGAAGCAGTGCTCGACGAGGCTGGTTTCTCGGCGGCGTACCTCAGTGACGCAGACGATGAAAGCCACGACGAGTACATCAGAGCCGAAACTGATTTGGCGCTGAGCCGGGCGGGCAAGGACGTCGGTACGCCGATCCTCACTTTCCGGCCGGGAAGCGACAAGGAAGGCAGCTTCTTCGGTCCGGTCATCTCGAAGGCGCCGAAGGGTGCCGAAGCATCCGAGCTTTGGGATGCTGTCGAGAAGCTGGCGACGTCAGGCGTTGCCGAACTCAAACGATCCAACCGGGACGCACCCGACTACACCTGAGTTTCAGTTTGGGGCAGACCCCCGCTGAAACTGACACGAGAGGATGGCGACATGGCACAGCGACGTGGCCGCAATACCGGCCAAAAATATTCGAGAAGTGCTCGCGTTGGTGAGACGTTGCGCGAGATTATCGCGGACGACCTCGTCCGGCTCGATGACGAACGGCTCGAATTCGTGACGATCACCTCAGTCGACGTCGACCCTGAACTGAACCGCGCGATCGTGTTTTTTGACTCACTCACTGGCGAAGATGGTGACGACGACATCGTCGAAACGCTTGGCGAGCACCGGGTGAAACTCCAGTCGTCGATTGCCCGACAGATCAAAGCGAAGAAGACACCGATCCTGAGTTTCAGGCCGGACATGGTGATCCGGTCGGCCGAGCGGATCGACACGATTCTGCGCGCCGACCGTGAGCGCGATGGATATCGCTCACCCGAAGCCACCGACTGATCGCTGCGGTACGTATATGGCTCGGAAGAAGACGCCGACTACTCATGGCATCGCCATCGTCGACAAGCCGACGGGCGTCACCAGCCACGACGTCGTCGCCATGCTGCGGCTTCGCTTCGACGAACGCCAGGTGGGTCACGGCGGCACGCTCGATCCGAGTGCCACCGGGGTGCTTGTGGTCGCTGTCGGCAAGGCCACCAAGCTGCTCCGTTTCGTCGAGAAGACTCGCAAGGCGTATCTCGGCGAGATCGTGTTTGGCAGCGAGACCGACACCCTCGACGCCGATGGTGAGGTGACCGCCACCTACGACATGGGTGAAGTGGTACTCGCCGACGCCCAGGCGTTGGTCGCCGAGCATTTCACTGGTGAAATCGAGCAGATTCCACCGATGGTCTCGGCCATCAAGATCGATGGCAAGCGTCTTCACGAGCTGGCGCGCCAGGGAATTGAAGTCGAGCGGCCGCCACGGCCCTGCACGATTTACTCGTTCCAACTGTTGCCGACCGATGAGGCCAACGTGTTTCTCGCAGCAGTGGAGTGCACTCCCGGCACCTACATCCGCACGCTTGCTGCCGACCTTGGCACGATGCTGGGCGGTGGCGCTCATCTTCGCAACCTGCGCCGTACTGCTGTCGGACGGTTCACGATTGGTGAAGCGGCCGGACCGGACGACTGCGAACTGCTCCCTGTCGAAGAGGCTGTCCGGACGCTCGATCGAGTCGACATCACCGACGACCTCGCCGCAGTCGTTGCAAACGGCCGTGTGCTCCCGCACTTCGAAGGCGAAGGGCCGTGGGCACTTTTCGACCCATCCGGTTCGCTCATCGCCGTCTACGAGTCGTACCGAGGCGAGGCCAAGCCCGCCGTCGTTGTCCCGCAGGGGTAAAGACCGCGTGTGGCGCTGGCCGCTCGAATGGTGCCTGATGTGCGCCCACCGATAGCGTCGGGTCTGATGCAGATCATCAACAATCAGACCGTTCCTGCGTTCCCTGGTGAGCGCACCGTCCTCACCATTGGCGCGTACGACGGGGTGCATCTTGGTCATCAAGCCGTGATTGCCCACGTCCGACAACGGGCGCTCGAGTTGGGTGCGAGGTCGGCCGTCGTGACGTTTGACCGCCACCCAGCTTCGGTCGTGCGGCCCGAGTCTGCGCCATTGCTCCTCACTGGTCCGGAACAAAAGATGGAACTGCTCGAAGCGACCGGCGTTGACGCCGTCGTGGTCGTACCGTTCAATGCAGACCAAGCAGGTGAGTCGCCCGAATCATTCGTGCAGCGTGTGCTTGTCGATTGTCTTGCCACCAAGGTGATTGTCGTGGGCGAAGACTTCCACTTCGGCCGACACCGAGACGGCAATGTCGACCTTCTCCGCAAGCTCGGGGTCGAGTACGACTTCGAGGTGGAGCCGCTTGAACTGTTACCGCGCGTCGACGGCGTCGATGAGCCTGTCAGCAGTACCGCAATCCGTCGTGCGCTTGCTGGCGGCGATGTCACCCGTGCCAACGAGATGCTCGGTCACACGTTCGAAGCACGTGGATCGGTCGTCACCGGCGATCAGCGTGGCCGCCTGCTCGGATTTCCGACGGCGAACGTCGAGGTGCCGAACTCGATGTCGCTCCCGGCCGACGGGGTGTATGCCGGGTGGTACGAGCGTCCATCTGGCGAGTCGAATGCGTGCGCCATCAACCTCGGCCGTCGTCCGACTTTCTACGAACACGCCGACAGCTCGCTCCTCGAAGCCCACCTGCTCGACTTTGAAGGCGATTTGTACGGCGAGCGAGCACTGGTCCGTTTCACCCACTTCTTGAGAAGCGAGCGAAAGTTCGATGGCATTGAATCGTTGAAAGAACAACTCGATCTCGACATCATCCATGCGCAGGAATTGCTTCGCAATTAGACCGCACAGCCCATAGATGAGGTGGGTGCTTGGAGGCACGTGCTCAATCGCGTGTGTTCAACGCGCGTCGGGCCAACGTCGAGCGGCCGCAGCGAGACGATTCAGCCAGGCCAGATCACCATGCCGTTGACGTCGTAGACGCTGGCGATGATGTCATTGCCGAGGCGTGAGGCAGCGTCGGGAGTCTGGTTGTCGCCAAACAGGCCGACGGCGCCATACGCGTCGAGTTCGGCTTGCAGCATGGTGGCATCTGGAACACCGAAAGCAACGCCTTCGGGTGTCGTGTCGATGATGAGCTCGGCATCTGTCTCCCACCGGAACACTTCGCCTTCAGGTGACAGGAAGTTCGGGTTGCCGTTGGCATTGACCTTCTCGACCGCGATGTTGGCGGTGGCGACCGGGTCGGCGAGCGAGTCAGCGAGCCCCCGCATCGTGGCACGCATGAAGTCTTCCGCTGCTGTGGGGTGTTCGGCGATGAAGATCTGGTTTGTGTAGATCGCGCCGAACGATCCCGGAATGTTGAAGTCGAGCGGGTCGAAGGTTTGGAAGCCGATACCAGCCCGGTTGAGGCCGCCCGGCTCGTTGCTCTTGAAGCCAGGGAAGCCGACGATCGTGGGAATGGCGATGTGCTGCGTCGGATCGAACCCGTCGAGGAGCACAGTCTTGAAGTCATCGCCCTCGGTCAGGCCGGCGGTGAGCATCATGGCTTCGATGCTTGGCGGAAGTTTGCCTTTGACGCCGATGGTCGAGCCGGCAAGATCTCCGAGCTCAGCCGCTTGTCCCGCCTTGACAATGAGGGTCTCGATTGCTGTTCGTCCCTCGACTGCGGTCACGACGAAGTCAGCGTCGTTCGCCATGGCGAACGCAGCCACCTCGCTGAACGACCCGCCGGAGGCGAACTGCGCAGTGTTGTCGGCGATCAGCGGGTAGTTGGCAACCGAGAAGCTGGCTTTGATGTCGACGTCGAGACACAGGTCGGTGTAGTAACCGGCTGCCTCCGCAGCGATGATCTCGACGATTGATGCTGCTGCAGCGAAGTCGAACCCGGTCAGATACGTGATGGTGCCGGCAGCCTCGTTTGCCGCACAGCGAGCATCGGGAAAGGGTTCGCCTGCAATGACGGCTATGTCGGTAGCGGCGTTGGTGGCGGCAACAGCAGTGCCCGCTTCGGTTTCGGGTGTCGATGCGCTGGTCGGATCGTCGCTGCCACATGCCGCAAGCAGCAAGACGGTGGCGCTGGCGAGAGCGGTGAGGTGTCGCGTTCGCATGAAGTTCTCCAGTGAGGGTCGCCGGGGCATGCCGTCAGCGCTCATAACAACTGGCCGGGCCACCCCATTCGGTGAATTAAAGGTTAACGAGCACCCACATTCCGACGAGGGATCGTGGTGATCGTCACTGAATCGTCACCCCATCGACGTATCCGTGCCTCGGTGCTGCGAAGGGGCGTTCAGCGCTGGGACACATGCCACCGAAGGGCCGCACGTTCGATAGCAGCGATCATGCCGAGGCCGATGAGCCCCAGCGCGGCGGTTGTGACGATGGTGGCCCACAGCGTTGGCCCGTTATTGAACGCTGCGGCTCGTTTGCCGGCAGCACCGAGACCGTTGTTCGACAACGCCGCACCTTCGCTGAAGTACGCCGCAGCGAGTCCGAGCCCCACGGCGAATCGGGCAGTCGTAAAAATGGACGGGAGCGCTGCTGGCAACCTCAGCCGGAAAAGTACATCGATTCGTCGGGCGTCGATCGAAGCGAAAAGCTCGCGCGCTGATGCGTCGGCGGACTTCATGCCACCGACGACGCCGAATGTGAAGATAGGGAGCGACGTGAAAGCGACCATGAAGATGATCGGCGCCTCGCCGAAGCTCAGCCACGTGACGACCGAGGTGACGTAGGCAACCCAAGGGGTAACGAGGATCAACACGAGAATCGGCTGTGTCGCCTCCTCGATGAATCGTGCCGACGCCATCACTGCGCCGATTCCGATCGACACGATGAGAGAAATCGCCAATCCGATCAACATGTGTCGGCCTGTGATCAGAGCATTCTCGAAAAAGAAGCCCGGCGTAGCCCTCAGCTCGGTGCCGATCTCGGAAGGCGCAAGTAATACAAACGGCCGGACGTCGAAGATTTGAACAACGGCTTCCCAGAGCCCGGCGAAGACAGCCACGCCCACAAACGGGGCGATCCACCAGGCGCCGAGGAGACGCGTCTTGATTGCATTGAGCTTGCTCACGATGCAGTTCGCCCGTTGCTGAGCTCTTGCCGAAGTTGCCGGGTGATTGCGAAGAACTGGGGGTCGTCCTCGAGCTCGGGTTGTCGTGGGCGCTCGAGCGGCACGTCGATGAGTTGCGTGATCCTGCCCGGTCGACCAGACATGACTGCAACACGATCAGAGAGAAACACGGCCTCGGAAATTGAGTGCGTTACGAAGATTAAGGTCGACTCGCGCTGCCCTCGGAGTTGAACGAGGAGATGCCGCATGTCGGCTCTGGTGAGCTCATCGAGAGCGGCGAAGGGCTCGTCCATCAGTATGAGCGGGGCCTCGAGCGCGAAGGCCCGGACCAGACCAACTCGCTGCTGCATTCCGCCGGACAGTTCGTGCGGATATGCCTCGATGAAGTCGCCCAGGCCGACCGATCGAAGGAGTTCATCGACATCGCCGGAGCTCTTCTTGCCAACGTTGGGATTTACGTCGAGGAGAACACGGGCGTTGGCGGCGACCGTTCGCCAAGGAAGGAGTGCCGGCGCCTGCGGGACGAAGGCGATCTGTTTACGTGATCGCGTTTCGGCTGGAAGGTGTCCGTCGATGGTGATCGAGCCGCTACTGGTGCCCTCCAGTCCTGCAATCAGACGGAGCAGCGTTGTTTTGCCACAGCCGGACGGCCCGAGCAGCGTGACCGCCTCACCCGGTTCGATCTCAAGATCGATCGAAGCGAGAGCCGCGATTCGACCGGGGCCACGTCGACCACGGCGTGCAAAAGTCTTGGAGGCCTTCGAGATAGAAACAGCGCCGGGCACTTGGGCGAGCGTAACTGTGCAGCTGCCTTCGACGGGAATTCGCGTTGTTGTGGCTCCGCCGGCGGCGCCGTAGCATTGCGGAGTCCGTTCAGGCTGAGGCGTGGGCGTGATGCAGACCGGCTCATCCGAGGCGGCTGCGACCTCCATGTCGGTCGGCCCACAGCCGACACAATAGCTAGCGTCACGCTGGCGAGGAAGGCAGTCTTATGCCCAACAAGGTTCAGACCATCGAAAACAACCGGATCCACGAGACCGACACCGGATCCCCCGAGGTGCAAATCGCGCTCATGACCGAGCGCATCACCCACCTCACTGAGCATCTCAAGATGCACAAGAAGGACCACCACAGCCGTCGTGGCCTCTTGATGATCGTCGGCCGCCGTCGCCGCATGCTCGACTATGTCAAGGGCATCGACATCGAGCGCTACCGCAAGATCGTCGCTGACCTCGGCCTCCGCCGTTAATTCGCTGAGGCGGGCCAGCTTTCCCGCTGAGTAGATCTGCTCAGATAATTTGACTAAATCGGCTGCTCGCCTCGGCGGGTGGCCGGTTTGCGTTTTCGAGGTCCGCGTGTGGTTGCTGCCAGGGTGGGTACACTCGGACTTGACCGGAACGTCCGGTCGACGGAGTTCTGGCGCTAGTTGCCGGTGGATGACTCCGAGGTGTCGTGCGGAGTCTTTGATTTCAAGCCGTCGATCTCGGGTCAGACCTGGGAACCGGCTCCATTCTTCGCACAGAAGCCGCGCGGCAGGGTGTCGCGTGACCGAAAGGAATCACCATGGCTGAAGCCATTAGCGTGTCCGGACCCATTTCAGGAACCGACAAGACACTGACCTTTGAAACGGGCAGGTTTGCCCCCCAGTCGATGGGTGCCGTCGTGGCATCAATCGGCGCAACACAGGTGCTGACCACTGCGAACGCAGCGAAGTCCGTCCGCGAGGGCATGGACTTCTTCCCGCTCACGGTCGACGTCGAAGAGCGCGCCTACGCCGCCGGCAAGATTCCCGGCTCGTTCTTCCGTCGTGAAGGCCGCCCCACCGAGGACGCAATCCTCACCTGCCGCCTCACCGATCGGCCGTTGCGCCCCTCGTTCCCTGAGGGTTTTCGCCACGAGACGCAGGTTGTCACCACCGTCATCGGCGCTGACCAGTCGAACCCGCACGACGTGCTCTCGATCAACGCAGCTTCTGCTGCCCTGATGATCTCGGGTATCCCATTCGACGGACCACTCGGCACCGTCCGCCTGGCGTACAGCCAAGAAGGCGAATGGATCCCGCATCCGACCTACGAAGAGTCCGAGAACGGCACCTTCGAAATCGTCATCGCTGGCCGCGAGCTGGAAGACGGCGACGTCGCTGTGATGATGGTCGAAGCCGGTGGCTCCGAGAACGCGTTCTACTACTACGACGACGGCGCCAAGAAGGTCACCGAAGAAGTTCTCGGCGACGCCCTCCAGGCCTGCAAGGTGTGGATCAAGGAATCAATCGCACTGCAGCGTCAGCTCGTTGCCTCGGTCATTGCCACACACGGCTCGATCGAGCCCATGTCGTGGACCCCGGTCCTCGACTACACCCCTGAGATCTTCGATGCTGTCGAAAAGATCGGCGCCAAGGGCATGGCCCCCGCCGCCAAGATCGCTGCCAAGGGCGAGCGCAACGCCGCAGTCGACGCTGTTTCAGCCGACTGTGTCGCACAGCTCTGTGGTGACGACGGCGAGTTCCCCGGCCAGAACAAGATGGTCAAGGAAGCCGTTCGCTCGCTCATGAAAAAGATGGTGCGTCGCCGCGTTCTCGACGAGGGTATTCGCATCGACGGTCGTGCGCCTGGCGATCTCCGCGAGGTGACCGCCGAAGTCGGCGTGCTCGCGAGCGCCCACGGCTCCGGCCTGTTCCAGCGTGGCGAGACCCAGGTCATGAATGTTCTCACGATGGCGATGCCGCGTATGAACCAGATGATCGACTCGCTGTCGCCGAACGACACGAAGCGTTACCTGCATCACTACAACATGCCGCCATGGGCCAACGGCGAGACCGGGCGCGTCGGTTCGCCGAAGCGCCGCGAAATCGGCCACGGTGCCCTCGCTGCTCGCGCAGTTCTGCCGACCATTCCGAACCAGGAAGACTTCGCGTACACGCTGCGCCTCGTCTCTGAGGTCATGGCCTCCAACGGCTCGACCTCGATGGGTTCGGTCTGCGCCTCCAGCCTTTCGCTGATGGACGCCGGCGTGCCGGTGCGTAGCCACGTGTCGGGTATCGCCATGGGCCTCGTCTACGAAGACGGCAAGTACATCACGTTGACCGACATTCTCGGCGCCGAAGACGCCATGGGCGACATGGACTTTAAGGTCGCTGGTACCGAAGACGCCATCACGGCCCTGCAGCTCGACACCAAGATTGACGGCATCCCTGCCGACGTGCTGTCCGCCGCGCTGGCCCAGGCCCGCGTCGCTCGCCTCGAGATTCTCGAAGTGATGAATGCGTGCATCCCGGCCACTCGTGACGAAATCGCTGAGACGGCGCCGAAGATCAGCACCATCTACATCCCAATGGACAAGATCGGCGAAGTCATTGGCCCGAAGGGCAAGGTCATCAACACGATTCAACAGGAGACCGGAGCCGACATCGCCGTCGATGACGACGGCGCCCGCGGCATCGTCACCATCGGTGCAGTCGAGGCATGGCGTATGGAAGAGGCCAAGACGGCCATCCTCAACATCGTCGATCCGCCGAAGGCTGAACTCGACAAGGAGTACGACGGTCGTGTCGTGAACATCACCAAGTTCGGTGCGTTCGTCAACATCCTCCCGGGTCGCGACGGTCTGCTGCACATCTCCAAGATGGGTGGCGGCAAGCGCATCAACAGCGTCGATGACGTCCTTGAACTCGGCCAGGTCGTCAAGGTCAAGGTCGAAGAGATCGATGACAAGGGCAAGGTCAGCCTGATGCTCTCCGAAGAGCTCGAGATCCCCGAGGGCGCCACAAGCAGCTCCAGTGGGGGCGGCGACCGTGGTGGGCGTGACAGTGACCGTGGCGGCCGCGAAGAGCGTGCACCGCGCCGTGAGCGCAGCGAAGAGCGTGGCAACGATCGGGGTGGCGACAAGTCTGCTCCGGCCAGCGACGTCGTCGAAGTGAGCTTCGAAGACAGCTTCGACGCCGAACTCGCTGGTGAACTCGGCGACCTCGGTCCGAAGAGCGAACGCCCAGCTGCTGACCGTGACGGCGGCAACCGTCGTGGTGGTGGCGGCGGTGGTGGCAACGGCGGCGCTCGTCGTCGTCATCGCTGATTCACTCGAACAACTGAACAACTGAAGGACGTCGTGGCCGAGTGTCGCGGCGTCCTTCGCCGTTTTCGGCTCACCCTCCCGAAATAGCGACCGTTGTGACGCGCCGAGTGGGGGAGGCCGTCCATTTATCAGGGACGTGCGAGAATGCAGGCATGCGCGTTGGAGTGAGTGGAGCAGCAGGTCAGATGGGGCGCACGGTGTGTGCCGCTGTGGAGAGCGACCCTGATCTCGAATTGGTCGCAGCGATTGATCGCCACGGCGGCGGCCAGTCGATCTCGGGTCTTGAGATCAGCACCGAGCTGCGTGCTCTCGCCGATGCCGGGTGCGATGTCGTTGTCGATTTCACCGTTGCCGACGCGGCTCGAACGACGCTGCCGTGGCTCGGGATGCACGGCATCCACGCAGTGGTCGGAACCACCGGGTTTACTGCCGACGACTTCACGCTCTTCGAATCGACTTTCGGCAGCAACGCGCAGGAGACCGGAAGTCCAAACTGTTTGATTGCGCCCAACTTCGCGATCTCTGCCGTCTTGATGATGCGTTTTGCCGAAATGGCTGCGCCCTGGTTCGACACTGCCGAGGTGATCGAATTGCACCACAACCGCAAGGTTGACGCGCCCTCTGGCACCGCTGTCAAGACGATCGAGCGGATGGCCGCTGCACGTGACACCGACTTCAACGAAGATCCCACCGAGATTGAGGTCTATCCGGGAGCGCGCGGGGGACTAGGCCCGCGGGGCATCCGGGCTCATGCGATCCGGATGGAAGGCATGGTGGCTCACCAGGAGGTGGTCCTCGGTGCGCAAGGCCAAACGATCACGATCCGCCAGGACAGCTACGACCGCTCGAGCTTCATGCCCGGCGTCGTGCTTGCGTGCAAACAGATCCACATGCACCCGGGCCTGGTGCTCAGCCTCGACCCTTACCTCGACTGACCCTGAAAACGATGCCGGCGTGAGGTAGGTGCGCACCAGGTGCGCACCTACCTCACGCCAACGGTGAGTCAGTGAATGGGAAGGATCAGATGCTGCCGAGGGCTGCGTCGTAATTTGGCTCTTGAGCAATTTCGCTGACCATCTCGGTGTGCTTCACGTTTCCGTCGGGGCCAACAACGACCACTGCCCGAGTGAGGATGCCTTCGAGCTTGCCGTCGACGAGGGTGACGCCGTAGTCGGCACCGAACGTCGACTTGAAGGTCGAAGCGGTCTTGACATTTTCGATACCTTCGGAGCCGCAGAAGCGACCCTGTGCGAATGGAAGGTCAGCCGACACGCAGAGCACGACGGTGTCGCTGAGGCCAGCGGCACGCTCGTTGAAGGTGCGGACGCTGTTTGCGCAGGTCGGTGTGTCAACGCTCGGGAAGATATTGAGTACGACGTTCTTGCCGACGAGATCGCCACTGGTGATGCTGCTGAGGTCAGCAGCAGCGAGGTTAAATGCGGGTGCGGCACTGCCCACTGCGGGGAGTTCGCCGGATGTGTGGACGGGGTTTCCGCCAAGGGTTACTTCAGCCATGGCGTAGTTGTACCAGAAGAACTGGCCAGTCGGGTCAGCGACGAAGGTTCCGGGCGTTCACGAGCACAACAAGACCAACAGAAGCGCCGACCGCCCACCACTGATAGCGCTGGAGCCATTCGAGGAAGTCGACGAGCTGATCTTCGAATGTTCGAGCCAGCCACCACATGAGGGTGAGTCGTCCGGCAATGCCGACGGCAAGCAGGGAGATCAGTTTTGCCGGCGGGGTCTGCTTCACGCCGCTGAGAGCAGCAACGATGTTTGATCCGGCAAAGAACGGAATCAGCGCCCATTCGGCTTTCTCGAAGCCGCGGTCAAAGGTGTCGAGTGATTCTTTGGTGAGGCCGAGATACTTCGTGAACCAGCCCATCACGTCGTCGCGGTATGCGCGGCCGACCAGGTGACAGACGATAAACGCAACACCGACACGCAGGAATCCGATGATGACGTAGAAGGGCAGGGAAACACCGGCTGCCAATGTGAGCGCCAGGTAGCGGTTGCGCGAGGACAGCAGAAGCAGGCCCTCGGGGTTGGTGTTGACCCAGCGAGCCCACACCGCGGATGCGATGTTCGAGCAGATCACGAGGCCCACAAACGCCGCCAGGGTCAGTGGGGCCCACGCGGGCCGGACGTGCGGTTGCTCGTTCGATTCGAGGGCAGTCGCGTCGCTCACAGGCGAAGACGGTAGCTGTTCGAATCCCTGCTTTGGGGCTGGATCCACTACGTTTTGCTGACATGCAAGGGCTCATGCAAGACGTACCGCTCACGATCAACCACATCTTCGACCGGGCTGAGAAGTATCACGGCCATAAGGAGATCATTACGTCGACGGCGACGGGCCTCGAACGAAGGACGTATGCCGAGTTCGCTCGACGCACGAGGCAGCTGGCCGGTGTACTGGACACACTTGGCATCTCCGCCGACGGCCGCGTTGCAACGTTTGCCTGGAACACGGCCCGTCACCTTGAACTGTACTTTGCCGCGCCATGTACGGGCCGGGTGCTCCATACGCTCAACATTCGGCTGTTCCCCGAACAGCTGACGTACATCGTCAATCACGCCGACGATGAAGTGATCTTTGTCGACCGGTCGATCTTGGCGCTGCTCGCGCCGCTCCTCCCGACGTTCACCAACCTCAGGCACCTCGTGTTGATGGACGACGGCAAGGGCGATATTCCGGCGGACCTTGCAGGCCATACATTGCTCAACTACGAGGATCTCCTCGCCGCCGAGGAGCCGATCGGCTTCCCGGAGATCGCCGACGAACACCAAGCTGCAAGCATGTGCTACACGTCTGGCACCACGGGCAATCCGAAGGGTGTCGTGTACAGCCATCGCTCGACGTTCATGCACACGATGGGGGCCATGATGGTTGACAGCCTTGCGGCCTGCGAGTCCGATGTGATCCTGCCGGTCGTGCCGATGTTCCATGCCAATGCGTGGGGCCTCGCACATGCTGCAGTCGCAACGGGCGCATCGCTGATCATGCCTGGCGCAGACTTGTCAGGTCCGGCTCTTGCTGACCTGATCGTTGAGCAACGAGTAACGGTTGCCGCTGGTGTGCCGACTATTTGGATGGCTGTGCTCCCAGAGCTCAAAGGGCGAGACACGTCGTCGCTTCGATCGATTCCGTGTGGGGGCTCAGCAGTTCCCCGCTCGTTGTCGGAGGCCTACCGAGAGCAGACGGGCCTGCCGATCTTGCAGGCGTGGGGGATGACCGAGACCAGTCCGATTGCGTCGGTGTGCCATCTCGATGTCGATCAGCGTTTGCTGTCGGTCGACGAGCAAGCCGATCTGCGAACCCAGGTTGGTCGGATATCGTTCGGTATCGAGGCGCGCGTCGTTGCGCCGGATTCGAGCACCCCGGTTGCCTGGGACGGCGAGCAGAGCGGCGAACTGCAGTGTCGAGGCCAGTGGATTGCCTCGTCCTATTACGACGATGAGCGCTCGGCGGAGAGCTTCACCGACGACGGGTGGTTGAAGACCGGCGACGTCGCAACTGTCGATGCTCGGGGCCGGATCCGCCTCGTCGACCGCACCAAAGACTTGATTAAGTCTGGCGGCGAGTGGATTAGCTCGGTCGAGTTGGAAAACGAGATCATGTCTCATCCAGACGTTGCCGAAGCTGCCGTCGTCGGCATTGTGCACCCGAAGTGGGGTGAGGCGGCGCTCGCTTGCGTGGTGCGTACCGATGATTCGCTCACTGAAGAAGCAGTGATCGCCCACCTTGAGGGCAAGATTGCGAAGTGGCAGATGCCGAAGGGCGTCGTCTGGATCGGTGAGGTCCCGAAGACCAGCGTGGGCAAGTTCTCGAAGAAGACTTTGCGTGACGACCACGCCGATCTCTTTATGAACCAATGAGGTTGTCGAACTATGAACTGGTCTGCTTGACGGTGGCCTGGCCGACCTGACCAATTCGACACCCGAGGATGGGGCAGTAGTGAACATTGCCGCACCGTTGGTCGACCGGGCTGAGCGGTTTCTACGATGCAAGCCGTGATTCGACGTCGATCGGCAGCGGTCATCGCCACATTGCTGGTACTGGCCGCTTGTTGATCCAGTGCACAGTCCGATGCCACCGGCGATCCGGATCCTGAACGACGCGGCTCTCGGGGGCGTCTTGCCCAGTTCGTGGTGCAGTGCGCACTGAGTCACGTTGCGTTCGACGACCCGCCGGTGCTGCCGTGGCAGCCGGGCAAAAGCCATCTTCACCTGTTCTTCGGCAACAATGCAGTGGACTCGAACCCGGGCTACGACGATCGACTTCTGAATGGCGACACGTCTTGCGAGCAGCGTAGGGACACAGCGTCCTATTGGGCGCCGGCCCTTCTCGATCCGACGGGGAGCGCCATCGAGCCGATCAGCATGACGGCCTATTACCAGCCGGGTCAGGGCGTCGACCACGAACAGATCGTCGCCTATCCCGAGGGACTGATGCTGATTGGTGGCAACTCCGCATCACAGCAGCCCCAGTCGACCGACATCGTTGCCTGGTCGTGTGGAACGGGAGCAGTGCGAGAAACCGCTCCGCTCCAGTGCGGTGAAGATTCGACTCTGCGGATGATCGTCAGGTTCCCGGATTGCTGGGACGGTGTACGGCTCACAGGCTTCGGTTCGTCGGCGCATGCCCGGTACAGCAGCGTCGAGACCAAAGGCTGCCCTGCAAGCCATCCGGTGGTGCTGCCGCAGCTGGTGATGGGGATCGACTATCCGCCTGTTGATCCCGCCGACCTATCGCTCAGCTCGGGTGGGGTGGGGTGGAGACGGCATATGCCGACTTTTGGAACGTTTGGGACCAGGCGAAGCTCGAGGGCGAAGTCGCCAACTGCCTCAACCGCAATGTCGTCTGTGGTGATTCGAGTTGACCCGGACGGTTAGAGGCGGCCGGAGTCGATCACGCGCTGCAGGAACTCGCGAGTGCGCGGCTCTTGCGGTTCGCCGAAGATTTGTTCAGGTGGGCCCTGTTCGAAAATCTGACCCTTATGGAGGAAACAGACTCGATCACTGATCTCGCGGGCGAAGGCCATCTCGTGAGTGGCGAACAGCATGGTCATCCCGTCGGCCTTGAGCCCGCGCACCACGTCAAGCACCTCGCCAACCAGTTCTGGGTCGAGCGCAGATGTGATCTCGTCGAGCAGCATCACATCGGGCTCCATTGCGAGTGATCGGGCGATAGCTACGCGCTGCTGCTGGCCACCAGAGAGTTGGTCGGGGTAGGCATCGCCCCGGTCGGCGAGTCCGAGCCGTGTGAGCAATTCGACAGCGTTGGCGTTGGCCGTGGTCTTGTCGATTCCGAGCACCTTGCGCGGGCCGATCGCCACGTTCTTGGTGACGCTCATGTGCGGGAAGAGGTTGAAGCTCTGGAACACCATGCCGATGCGGCGGCGAATCGGGTCGGCGTCGAGGCCGGGTTCGGCAATGTCATCACCGTCGAACAGAATCGTCCCGTCGTCGATTGGCTCGAGCAGGTTGCAACAACGCAGCAGCGTTGACTTGCCCGAACCGGAAGCGCCGATCAGGGTGATCACTTCACCGGGAGCGACGTCGAGGTCGATGCCGTCGAGCACCGTGTTCGCGCCGAAGGATTTGCGCACTCCACGCATCGAGAGCTTGGCAGTCGTCATGAGACTGTTGTCGCTCCGGTGCGGCGCCGTTCCCGATTCAGGAGGTAATCAGCGAGGCGTGTGCACGGAATCGTGACCATCAGGAAGATGACGGCTGCTGCAACGTACGGGGTGAAGTTGGCGAACTTTGACTTGTCGAGCCCGGCCTGGCGGAGGATCTCGACGGGGCCGATCAAGCTGACGAGCGCAACGTCTTTCTGGAGCGAGACGAGACTGTTCATCATCGGCGGGACGATGCGGCGCAGCGCTTGGGGAAGGACGACGCTTGCCATGGTCTGCGTGCTGGTCATGCCGAGCGAGCGTGCGGCGGCACGCTGGCTTTCGTGCACGCCTTCGATACCGGCGCGAATTTCTTCGGACACGTACGCCGAATACGAGAGGATGAGCGCTGCCGAGCCCCAGATTAAGGGATTGCTCCAGGCCCGTGATTCGAACAAGCCTGGAACACCGAAACCGACAAGGAAAATCGTCAGGATGACGGGGATGCCGCGGAACACGTCGGTGTAGATCACTGCTGCGGCGCGCAGCGGGAAGAGCGCAGGGGAGCGCGTGTTGCGCGAGACCGCGATCGCCAACGACAGGGCAAAGATCAACGGGACTGACCAGGCGAAAATCTTGATGTCGAGCCAAAAGGCTTCAAGGAGGCGGGGGAACGAGTCGGCAAAGATGTCGCCGTCGAAGAACGACTTCTTCACCCGGTCCCAACGGGGCGCCCGCGGAACGAGCACGACGATCGTCGCGATGACGACCGCCGTGCTCGCCGACGCGATGACGATTGATCGCCGTCGCTGTCGCTGTTCATACGCCTCGCGGCGCGTCTGACTGTCCATAGGGTTCACAGAGTTACGAAAGGGGCCTGCCCCGTACGCAACTCTTTCATCACTCGGAGATAACCGGCGCGCCCGTGAACTCGGACAACCACTCGTTGGTGATCGCGGCGAGTTCACCGGAGTCGGTCAGCGCTTGCAGCGCAGCGTCGACACACGGGGTCAGGGGGCTGTCCTTTTCGAGGAGCAGACCGAATTCGTCGGTTGTTCCGCCGGCTGCGGCTGGGAACTG
>JBLIMF010000035.1:0-18527 GCA_047638615.1 Gammaproteobacteria bacterium | reverse complement strand
CGATACACAACTCTGGTCGGTCGCGTAGCCTCAGGACAATGGACCAACCGACGGCAGCCACCTTCCGGTGGACCGACTACGACGCTGTGCTCTTCGACCTCGACGGCGTCATCACACCGACCGCCGAGATCCACGAGCATGCGTGGGCCGAACTGTTCGCCGACTACGACTTCACCGCGGCCGATTACCTCGCGTACATCGACGGCAAGCCGCGCTACGACGGCGTGCGTTCGTTCCTGACCTCGCGCGACATCACGCTCCCCGACGGCGACCCGTCTGACGCTCCCGGAGACGACACGGTCTGCGCAATGGGCAACCAGAAGAACGTCGTTTTCAACGAGGTCCTCGAACGCGACGGCATCGCCCCGTATCCGGGTTCGGCGGCCACGCTCGAGTTACTGACCAACGTATCGATCCCCGACGCCATCGTGTCGTCGTCGAAGAATGCCGTTCCGGTGCTCGACGCTGCCGGACTCGGCAACCGATTCGACATCGTGATCGACGGCATCGTCGCCACTGAAAAAGGGCTTGCTGGCAAACCTGCTCCTGACGGCTACCTGCTCGGCGCCGAACGACTCGGCGCCGACCCAGCGCGAACAGTGGTCGTCGAAGATGCCACCTCCGGTGTCGCCGCTGGCGCAGCTGGCAACTTCGCGGTCGTCATCGGAGTCGACCGAGGTGCCGGCCCACAAGCGCTCCTCGACCATGGTGCAACGTTCGTTGTTGCCGACCTCGACGAACTGCTGAACTGACATGACCAACCCGACACCCCTTTCTGGCTATCGATTCCCCGTCGAACCGTGGCGGCTGACCGAG
Organism: Gammaproteobacteria bacterium; assembly: GCA_047638615.1. Lineage (GTDB taxonomy): Bacteria > Actinomycetota > Acidimicrobiia > Acidimicrobiales > Ilumatobacteraceae > Ilumatobacter_A. Next base: position 17,711 of record JBLIMF010000035.1, on the reverse strand, counting down.
ATCGAATACAGCGACGATGACCTCGGCCACACCGAGACGCTGTTCGCCGTTGGTAACGGCTACATCGGCATGCGCGCCAACCCAGAGGAAGGCCGCAACGCTCATTCTCACGGCACCTACGTCAACGGGTTCCACGAGACCTGGCAGATCAAGCACGCCGAGAACGCATACGGCTTCGCCACAACTGGTCAAACGATTGTCAACGCGCCCGACGCCAAGCTGATCAAGCTGTACGTCGACGACGAACCCCTCCTGCTCGAAACCGCCGACCTCAGTGACTATGAGCGATCGATCGACTTTCGCACCGGTGAACTGACCCGCAGCTTCGTCTGGCGAACGCCTGGCGGCAAGCGCGTACGCGTGGCTTCCATGCGCCTCGTCAGTTTCGAGCACCGCCACCTCGCAGCGATGACGTTTGAGGTCACCCTGCTCGACGAATCTGCTCCGATCGTCGTCTCCTCGCAACTGATGAACCGGCAAGACGGGGAGGACGAATATCACGTTCCGGACGCAGCGCTCGGCGAGGGCGACGGCACCACCGATCCGCGCCAGGCCAGCCAGTTTGCCGAACGCGTGCTCCAGCCAATGTTGAGCGAGCACGACGGTGACCACACCGTTCTTGGCTACCGATGCGTCAACAGCGGTATGACGTTGGCGGTCGGCATGCATCATGTCGTCGACACGACCTGCGCGGTCGACGTCGAACACAGCACCGAAGACGACCTCGCCAAGACGGTGTTTACCGTCGAAGCGCAGCCGGGCGACACAATTCGGATCACGAAATTCGCGTCGTACCACTCCTCCACCGGGGTGCCGGCAGAAGAGCTCGCAGACCGTTGCCGACGCACCCTGCAGCGCGCCGCCGACGATGGTCTCGACCAGTTGCGTTCAGAACAGCAGTCGTGGCTTGCCGATTTCTGGGCTGCGTCGGACATCGAACTGCACGGCGACGATCGAGCACAGCAGGCGCTGAGGTGGAACCTTTTCCAGCTCGCCCAGGCATCTGCACGGACCCATGAACAGGGCATCGCCGCAAAGGCTGTCACCGCCGGTGGTTACGACGGGCATTACTTCTGGGACACCGAGGTGTACGTCGCACCGTTCCTCGCCTACACCAACCCGCAGGCGGCGCGAAAGGTCTTGCGCTTTCGGTGGAAGATGCTCGACGCCGCGCGTTCACGCGCCGAAATGCTCAGCGAGCACGGGGCGCTCTATCCGTGGCGCACTATCAACGGCGAAGAGGCGTCGGCCTACTACGCCGCCGGCACTGCGCAATATCACATCAACGCAGCGGTGGTCTTCGCACTCCGCCGCTACCTCGACGCAACGGGCGACATCGAGTTCCTTGCGCACGAGGGCGCCGAGATCCTCATCGAGACCGCCCGAATGTGGGCTGATCTGGGCTTCTACAACACCAACGGATCGGGCACTTTCCACATCCACCGCGTGACCGGCCCTGATGAGTACACGACCGTCGTGAACGACAACACGTACACGAACGTGATGGCACGCTTCAACCTCCGCTATGCGGCACACACGGTGCGATTCCTCTCGGAGTGGAACCCCGAGATGTTCGAACACGTACAGCGATCGACGGGGCTCGACGTCGGCGAACTCGATACGTGGGACGCTGCTGCTGATGCAATGCACATCCCATTCGACTCGGAGCTGGAGATCCATCCGCAGGACTCCGAGTTCCTCGACCTCGAGCCATGGGATTGGGAGGGCACCCCGCCCGAGAAGTACCCGCTCCTGCTGAATTTCCATCCGCTGGTGATCTATCGACACCGGGTGCTCAAGCAGGCCGACGTCGTACTGGCGATGTTCCTGCGCGGCGAGCACTTCTCAGAAGACCAGAAGCGGCGCAACTTCGACTACTACGACCCGATCACCACAGGAGACTCATCGCTGTCAGCCTGTGTTCAGGCGATTGTCGCTGCCAACGTCGGCTATGAAGAACTTGCTGTTGACTACTTCCAGCAGGCCCTCTACCTCGACCTCCACGACTCCCACAACAACACCGCTGATGGCGTACACATCGCATCCGCTGGCGGCGTATGGGCCGGCATTGTGTACGGCTTCGCCGGGTTGGTTGAACGTGGCGATTTCATCGAGTTCACGCCGCGCCTCCCAGCGGCGTGGGACGGCATCACCTTCCACCTGACCCGGCACGGCTCGAAAATCCGTGTCGACCTCGACCACGATGGATGCACGCTCACGCTGGCTGACGGGCTCGGTGTCCCGCTCGGTATCGACAACAAACGTGTCGTCGTCACTGCCGACAACCCAGTTCGGATTGCGTCACAGGTCAGCAGGTAAGGCCCTCCGGGCGTCAGCGAGTCTGGTGCGAGCCCGAGTACCGCTGGCAGCGGCGCAGTCGCTGTAGCCGACGCTGCCAGCATCGCCGTAAGGCGCACCAGCGTTAATTAATGAGTTCGCCGATTTCGTAAAAGCGGCTGGCGTATCCGTCACGGATCACGAAATCGGTGGCGGTCAGGATCATCGCGTAGCGCTCCCCTGTCATGGCATCGGTGATTTCGCACTGCAGCTGATTGTCGATGAGCACGGTGGTCACGTCAGGGCAATTGACGTCTGACGGATTAATCAGCGTTCCGACCTCCCCGCCAAGCGCTTCCGCCGCTTCTGCTTCAACGACAGGCATCTCTGCGGCATCGATGATATTAGTCGGCGTGACGAAGATCTTTTCGTCAGCCTCAACCAGTCCTTCGAACGTCACAACTGCACCGCCTTCGATGGTGCGGGCCGAGCAGGTGAAGGTCTCCCCCGGTTCGTTGGCAGCAGGTTCGGTGCACTCGACGTCGGTGTACTCCAAGCCGCCTTGCAGACCGAGTGGCCCTTCGATCAGCTCGACAGCTGCATCAGCTGGTGATGTGCCGGTCGAGAAAGAACAGCCGGCCACGACGAACGCAGCAGCTGTGCAGAGGGCGAGAGCTTTCTTCATCTGGAATAGTCAAACACCCTGCCGCGATCCAAGCTGGGATGAAGCTGATCACCGGCCGCCACATGACACAAGGTTGGTCGACCATGGTGACCCCTGGGTAATGTTGCTCGCCATGACTGATCTTGGATTCGACGGCAAAGTAGCGATCATCACCGGTGCCGGTGGCGGTCTGGGCAAACAGCACGCACTCATGATGGCGGCACGTGGTGCGCTCATCGTGGTGAACGATCTCGGCGGTTCCGTTGACGGCTCAGGCAGCGACAAGGGTGCCGCACAACTGGTGGTCGACGAAATTACCGCAGCCGGCGGCGACGCCGTTGCCAACACCGACTCGGTCGCCACGCCCGAGGGCGGCGAATCGATCGTCAAGTCCGCCATCGACGCCTACGGCAAGGTCGACATCGTCATCAACAATGCCGGCATCCTTCGCGACAAGTCCTTCCACAACATGACCCCCGACCTGGTCAACCCCGTGCTCGACGTCCACCTCCGTGGCGCATTCAACGTCACCGGCCCGGCTTGGAAGCTGATGCGCGAGCAGGGCTACGGCCGCATCGTGTCCACTTCGTCCGCTGCCGGCATCTTTGGCAACTTCGGCCAGGCCAACTACGGCGCCGCCAAGATGGGTCTCGTCGGCTTCACCAACGTGCTCGCCGTCGAAGGCGCGAAGTTCAACATTCGAGCAAACGCCATTGCGCCGCTCGCCTACACGCGTATGACCGAAGATCTGCTCGGCTCGCTCGGCGAAAAGCTGCAGCCCGAGCTTGTATCGCCGCTCGTCACCTACCTGAGCCATGAGTCCTGCGAGTCGACCGGACGCACGTACTCGGTCGGTGGCGGGCGAGTCGCCGAAGTCTTCATCGCCGAGTGCCAGGGTTACACATCCGATTCGCTCACGCCCGAAAGCCTGCGCGACAACTGGGACACCGTCACCGACCAGACCGGATACGAAGTTCCCGCCGCCATCGCGGAAGAGACGGCGATGTTCCTGAAGGCCCTCAAGTAAGAGTCTTCGTCGAAGGCGTGAGGTCGGTACATATCTACTTCACGTTTTCGTCGCGCACCGGGTCCTGTTTCTGACATGCTGTGCTGGTGAGCGATAACGATCTTCAGTACGACGAACAACCCGGTGGCGCTGGACGCAACGGGCCCGGGCTCTTTTTGGTGTTAACGATCCTCGTCGCGGCGATCACTGCTGTGTTCATTTCGCAGAATCGAGAACGCACGTCTATCGAGTTCCTTTTTTTCGACTTCAACAGTCGGACATGGGTCGCCATCGCCATTTCGATCGGCCTCGGCGTGCTGCTCGACCGGCTCTTCCTTGCCTGGTGGCGACGCGCTCGCAAGCGCAAGCACGAGCGCTAACCGGCGCTCAGACGATTGGCGTTCACGATTGGCCTCGGTCGGCCTGAGACGACGATGATGGCGCCGTGTGGATCGAATCATCAGACGAAGTCCAGGTAGCAGTTCACGAGTTCGGCGGCACCGGCCGGCCGCTCTTTTGGTCGCACGCAACCGGCTTCCATGCGCATTGTTACGAGCCGATCGCCCGCCGACTCGGCGATCACTTCACGTCCTTCGGCCTTGATCACCGCGGTCACGGCATGACCGCACAGCCCGACGACTGGCAGGTCGACTGGTCTAAGTACGGCGACGATGCTCGCGTCGCAGCCGAAGCAATCGCGCCTGATGGCGGTCTTGTCGCATTTGGTCACTCGATGGGCGGTGCCTCGCTCGTCATGGCGGCGCACACCAACCCCGGCCTGTTTGAAACGCTGGTCGTGTTCGAACCGATCATTTTCCCCGCTCCCGACGTCGGCCCCCAGGGCGAGCCCACGCCGATGATCGCCGCTGCCCGCAATCGCCGCTCGACGTTCGACTCGTATGAGGCGGCGATCGAGCGTTATGCATCGAAGCCACCGATGCAATTCTTCGATGCCGACATCCTTCGCGCCTACGTCGAGCACGGCTTCACCCTGGTCGGCAATGGATGCTCGAACCAGGTCGGGTTGCGCTGCGCTCCCGAGCACGAAGCACGGACTTTCGAAACTGGTGGTACCCACGGTTTCTGGGACGTCCTCCCCGAGATCGAAACCAAGGTCATCGTCGTGTCGGGCAGGGTTGATGAGGAGCGCTCCCCCGCTGGGATCGCCGCCAGCGTCGCCGAACGCCTCCCAAACGGCTCGTACATCGAGCTACCTGACGGCAATCATCTCACCCCGTTCATTGCCCCCGACGTCATCGCCGACCTGCTGCGCGACACCCTCGGCTGACATCGATCCAGCTGTGACAGCGGATCTGTAGGGTGAGGAATATGTCAGCAGCTGCCGTCGAACCGGCCTACCCGGTGCCGATGACACTCTCGCCGTCGCGGGTTTCGTCGTTCACATCGTGCCCGATGCAGTTCAGGTTCTCGAGTATTCAGAAACTGCCCGAACCACCTGGCGTCGCCACCACCAAGGGCACGGTCGTGCACCGGGCTTTGGAATTGCTGTTCGTTCGTTCGGCAGCTGATCGCACGCCAGACGCCCTAGCCGTTGACCTGGTCACGGCGCTTGACGAGTACTCCACGCATGACGACTACGTGGGCCTCCAGCTGAACGATGCGGAAGCCACGTCATTCGGTCGCGAGTGCGAATCGCTGATCGAGAAGTACTTCGCCATGGAAGACCCGAGCACCGTTCGCGAAATCGGCCTCGAGCTGTGGATGACTGCCGACGTCGGCAACTTGCAGCTCCGTGGCATCATCGACCGCCTCGAACTCGACGAGAACGGCGGGCTGGTCGTCACCGACTACAAAACCGGTCGGGCCCCATCGGGTCGCTACGAACAGAAGAGTCTCGCCGGTGTGCACTTCTATGCCTTCTTGTGCGAGCAGGTCTTCGGGGTGGTTCCGTCGAAGATCCGCCTGATGTACCTCAAGACCGGCGAGACGATCGAAACCATCCCGTCAGCGCAGTCGGTCAAGTTCATCACGACCCGAACAAAGGCAGTGTGGGCTGCAGTCGAACGTGCGTGCACCACCGGCGACTTCCGCCCCAACCAGAGCAATCTCTGCAACTGGTGCTCCTTCCAGCGGTGGTGTCCCGAATTCAACGGCAACCCCGACCTTGCCGAGACCGAGGCCCGAGCTGCCTACGAGGCCTTGCTCACACCGACGCCGATCGGTCTCGAATCCTGATGCCAACGACCAATGCGACGCCGGATTCAATTGCCGACACACCATTCGACGAAGTCCCCGGCCAGGGCGCCTTCGGCCCCGCCGTCGATGCATTCGATCAACGTGTCGACCAGCTCCTCGAACAGATTCGCGGTAACCCAGTCACCGACAAAGTCTTCACCGTTGCCAGCCATGCCGGTGAGTTCAGCCTCATCTGGCATGCAATCAGCGTCACCCGAGGCCTCCTCAAAGGCCGCCGCGACCAGGTCCTAGTGCTCGCGGTCCTCATCGGCGCCGAGAGCCTTCTGGTCAACCAGGGCGTCAAACGGCTGTTCAAGCGCACTCGCCCCACCACCAACGGCGACGACCGATTGAAGGTTCGCAAGCCGATGACCTCGTCGTTCCCGTCTGGGCATTCCAGTGCAGCTTCGTTCGCTGCCACGATGCTGACCGCATGGGACGGCAAGCGGCTGGGCGCCGTGTGGTTCACACTTGCCGGCATTGTTGGCACAAGTCGTGCCTACGTGCGGATTCATCACGCGTCGGACGTCGTGGGCGGCCTCGTCGTCGGCCGTCTTCTCGGCCTCATCGGTCGCCGCTTCACTCGGGCCAACCGCAATGTTTGATCGCGTATCCTGAGCAGTAATGAGCAACATTGCGTACGACAACAAGATGAGCGACGCTGAGGGTCTGATGTGGAGGTTGGAAAAAGATCCGCATCTGTCGTCGACGTTCGCCTCGGTGACGATTCTCGACCGCAAGCCTGACTTCGACTTGCTGCGCGAACGCATGATCCGCTCGAGCCATCGCATGCCCCGGCTGCGTCAACGGGTGCAGACCGCACCGGGCAACATGAGCGCACCGACCTGGGTCGAGGACTCCGACTTCGACATCGGCCTACACCTGCGCCGCGTCGCGCTTCCCAAGCCCGGTACCGAACGCCAGCTCTTCGACCTTGCGACACTGCTGTGTGCTGAGCCCTTCGACCGGACTCGCCCCCTCTGGCAATTTACCGTCGTCGAAGGCCTCAAGGGCAACCGAGCTGCGCTGATCCAAAAACTTCACCACACCATCGCCGACGGCGAAAGCGGGGTGAAATTGTCGCTCGAATTCCTCGACTTCGAGCGCGATGCTGTCCAGCCGGTACCGCTTACACCTGACGACATCGCGGCTGCCACCGAGGATCTCCGCAACGACGACACCACAGCTGCCGACGCCGTACGCGATGTCCTTGCCGGGTCGATGCGGCTTCCACTCGGCATCCTCAAGCAAGTGAAGGAGCTGCTTTCCGACCCGTCGCAGATCCCCGACGCGAGCAGCGCTGCAGCCAACACCTTCCGTGGCATCGTCAACCAGCTGGGCGACACCGACCCCGCTCGTTCACCTCTGTGGACGCAACGCTCGACTCGGCGCACCCTCGTACACTCGGTCGCGCCATTCGATGCCACAAAGGCCGCAGCCAAACGTCTTGGAGGCACCCTCAACACGGCCTTTTTGACAATTGCGACCGATGCGGCGAGCGCTTATCACGTCGAACAAGGAAGCCCTGTACAGGCGCTCCGGGCATCGATGGCGATCAGCACCCGCACGGAGACATCTGGCGCCAACGCATTTTCCCTCGTGAGGATGCTCGTTCCCAGTGGCGAGATGTCGCTCGACGAACGGTTCCGTGCAATCGACGAAGCAACGACTGAGGCTGTTGGCGCAACGGGTCGCGCCAACCTCGACTCGATGGCAGCAGTAGCTGCAGGCTTACCAACATCACTGCTCACCCGAATGGCTCGCCAACAGTCACAAACCGTCGACTTCGCCACTTCGAACGTACGTGGTGCACCAATGCCCTTGTACGTGGCGGGCGCCCAGTTGCTGCACAACATTCCGGTCGGCCCACTCAGCGGCGTTGCGTTCAATCTGACCCTGCTCAGCTACCACGGCAACTTAGACATGGGGTTGAACATCGACGCAGCCGCCGTCGATGACCCTGAGTTGCTCAAGCGGTGCCTGGACGACGCCATCGAGCGAATGACACAATGCGCTAAGAACTAAGCCTTCGACAAGGCCGAACCGTCAGACGGTTTCGCTGGAGATCGGTTCGATTGTCTCAATAACCACGGAAGGCTGTTCGGAGTCAGTAGTTAGCAGTGTGCGGACGTCGAGCAGGAGGTCTGCGACCTCGCCACTGGAGACGAGCTCACGCTGCATCATCCTGGCGAGTGCGCCGTCAATAACACCGACAGCCTCGTTGATCACTGCGTCGTTGGCGTTGCGCTGATCAGTCATTACTCCACACGGTACCCGGCGATTGGACCCCGAGCGTGCACCTGCTTCGAGTTCAGAAACCTGTCACACGACCGATGCAGCGCGCACACGCGCTCTGGGGCGCTCTTCACACGGGATCGTCGCCGACACCAGGGTCGGGCCTACGATGCGATGTCATGGATCTGCAGGGCAAGAACGTTGTCGTTACCGGCGCTGGTCGGGGTATCGGAGAGGCACTTGCACGAGAGTTCCACGCACGTGGGGCCCGAGTCGCAATCGCTGACCTCCGTGGCGCTTACACCGTGGCAGCATCGCTCGATGGCGCCATCGCCTTCGAGGCGGACCTCAGCACCGAGGCGGGCAACAAAGCTCTCGTCGAAGGAGCAATCGAAGCCATGGGCCACGTCGATCTGTTCTTCGCCAACGCTGGCGTCGGCAACGGGAGCGACGTGCTTGCCACCCCGGAAGACGACTGGGAGCTGGCGATGAACGTCAACGTCCACGCACACCGTTGGGCAGCTCGTTACTTGCTTCCCGACTGGCTCGAACGCGGCGAGGGCTACTTCTGCTCGACCGCATCGGCCGCAGGCCTGCTTGCCCAGATTGGCTCCGGCCCATACACCCTGTCGAAGCGTGCGGCTGTGGCGTTCGCTGAGTACATGTCGATCACCTATGGCGACCGGGGTATCAAAGTCACGTGTCTCTGTCCGCAAGGCGTCAACACCGCCATGCTTCATGCTGGCGACGATGCTGTGTCTGGCGGCAACGTGGTGAAGGCCGCCGGAGATGTCCTCGAGCCAGCCGACGTTGCTGTGCAGGTCGCCGACACGATCGAGCAAGAAACGTTCTTCGTCCTCCCGCATCCAGAAGTCGCCGACTACATGCAAATGAAAGCCACGAGCCCCGACCGCTGGTTGGGTGGCATGCGTAAGTTGCAGCGCACCGTTATGGGCGGCTAACCGCTCGTCGCACCAGCAGCCACTGCCCGTTCGACCACGATGCAACGTTCGCCTGCCGCTCTCGCCCGTTTGGGCCTGCGCCTCGGCGAACCGATCCGTTTTCGACAAAACAACAAAGGTCGGTGGATCGTCGGCAAAGTCGAGGGCATCGAGGACGACGGCAGCATTCAACTGCGCGACCCCGACGGAGCAACGCGATCGTTGCGCGCCGAGGTCCTCGAGATTCGCCGCCCGGGTTCAAGCGGTCGCCTGCGATGGTGCATCGTCAGCGACGTCGCCGTCACCTGGGAGCAGCTCGAGATGTTCGAAAAACCACCTGCAGTCGATTCGCCAATTGGCAAGCGTGTCAAGATCCAACGTGACCGTCCGACTCTGTTCGACGACCTCTAAAGTAGCGCCGGTTAGCGACCGCCGCTGACGTTCACCGTCGTCGCAGTGATGTACGACGCTGCGTCCGAAGCCAACCAAAGAATTGTTTCGGCAACTTCATCAGGCTGCCCGCCTCGACGCATCGGCACGCCAGCCGCCACTCGGTCGACCCGGCCGGGCTCGCCCCCGCTGGCGTGGATGTCGGTGTAGACAACACCGGGACGAACAGCGTTCACGCGGATGCCCTCCTCGGCCACTTCCTTGCCGAGCCCCATGGTCATCGTGTCGATCGCAGCCTTCGCAGCGGCGTAGTCGATGTACTCGCCAGGGCTTCCAAGATACGACGCTGCGGATGACACGTTCACGATCGAACCACCGCCGCCACCGTGCCGTGTCGACATGCGTAGCACTGCTTCACGGGCACAAATGAACGAACCAATCACGTTGACCTCGAACATTTCACGCCAACGCGCGACCGACATCTCATCAAAGCGAACCTGGTCACGCACTATCCCTGCGTTGTTCACGAGGCAACCGATCGGTCCAAGTCCGCTCGCGACCTCATCAAACATGGCTTTGACCTCGGACTCGGACTCGACCAGTGCGTGCACGGCGAGCGCTGACGCCCCAGCCTCTTGGCAGGCACTGACAACTGCGTCGGCGGCGTCACGGTTCGAGGCGTAGTTCACGGCGACGTCGTAGCCCGCCGCTGCAGCGAGCCGGCACGTTGCTGCTCCGATGCCCCGACTCCCACCTGTCACCAGGATGACCGGCCGCGTCATGGCTCGGCGATCCACTGTTGGATGATTCGCCCGGCGATCGAGATATTCGGTGGAATCATCGGGAGGTCATCCTTGCGATACCAATTGGCATCCACGATCTCACCCTCTTCACAAACAATCTCGCCGCCGGTGTAGTTCACGCGGAAACCGACCATCAGGCTGTGCGGAAATGGCCATGGCTGGCTCCCGACGTAGCGGACATCATCGACGTCGACCCCGACCTCTTCCTTCACCTCTCGGATAACTGCGCCTTCGAGGTCCTCTCCGGGTTCGACGAAACCGGCGAGACACGAATACATCGGCACCGGGAAGCGCACGCCGCGTGCGAGCAGCGCTTCCTGGTCGGGGCCCGGAGCGCCACGAGTGATCAAGGTGATCATCGCCGGGGCGACACGTGGGTAGACGACCAGTTCGCATGCGGGACATTTCAGTCCGCGCTCCCCCGCAGACGGCTCGGTCGCTGTTGCACAGCGACCGCAGAAACGATGGGTGCGGGCCCATTCGGCCGTCTGGACGGCTCGGCCCGCCGCCAACCACTCGCCTTCCGACGCGGCACCGAAGTACTTGAACAGGTCCATTGCCGCGCCATACGACGGGTCACCAGCTTCGGCGGGAACATCGACAGCCCACCACCCGACACCGCCAACGATGCCAATGAAGTACTGGCCCCAGTGCTCGGCCCCCGATTCGTCAGACGGCCGGTCGTCGACAAAGACGGTGCTTCCAATCACGTGGACATACCGACGGGCACCGTCGAACCCATCGGGCACGTTGTTAAGGGGGTCGTAGAGCGCTGCGGTGTTCATCGACACAAGATTCAGTTCCATACTCATCGCCGCCATCTGTACCACGAACAGGTCCCACTCGCCGCAGGCGTGCGTACGATCCCGGCATGGCCGACACCCCGTCACCCACCGCGTCACCCACCCCGTCACCCAATCCCGCACCCAATCCCGCACCCAAGCCTGTGCTGCATCCGGACCTCGCCGATGTCGCTGCGTTTCTCGGCACCTGGGAAGGCACTGGACGAGGCGAGTATCCAACAATCGAGTCGTTCGGATACTCCGAATCGATCACGTTTGGTCACGTCGGCAAGCCGTTTCTGGCCTACCAACAGCGCACTCGATCAACCGGGGATGGCCGACCGCTCCATGCCGAATCCGGCTACTGGAGGTTCCCCGACCGCGGACTCGCCGAAGTGGTCCTTGCTCACCCGACCGGCATCACCGAGATCCTTGAGGGATTCGCCGCTCCCAACATGCCGGGCAGCGACACGTTCATGATTGACCTCCGATCGACGACCATCAGCGGTTCCTCTTCGGCAAAGTTGGTCACTCAAACTGAGCGCACCTTCGAGCTCACCGGCGACACGCTTCGCTACACCGTTCGGATGGCTGCCGTTGGCCTCCCGATCCAACACCACCTCGCCGCCGAACTTCACCGCGTGAGCTGACCGCCCAGCACACCGATCCCCTCACCTTGGCCTCCCACACCGCGGTGTGACGGTGGCAGTCGAGCTGCGGCTCATACACGCCGATTTTCTATGATGTTGATATGAAGCGCTCTGGAAATTCTGTCGTGATCGTCGATGCAGTCCGCACCCCCATCGGGAAGCGCAACGGTGGTCTGTCCACAATGCATCCGGGCGAGACTCTTGGGCTTGTCCAAAAGGCCCTGATCGAGCGCACCGGCATCGACCCAGCCCTGGTTGAGCAGGTCGTCGGCGGTGTCGTGAGCCAGGTTGGCGAGCAGGCGTTTAACCTCACCCGCACCGCGTGGCTCGGTGCCGGCCTCCCGCTCACCACCGCAGCGACCACCGTCGACGCACAGTGCGGTTCCAGCCAACAAGCCACCAGCCTCGCGGCCTCGCTCGTCGGCTCCGGCGTTGTCGACGTTGCAATGGCCTGTGGCGCCGAGGCCATGAGCCGTGTGCCGATTGGAGCGAGCGGCTCGAAGAAGCTGGGCCTCGGTGGCCCCATCCCGCCGCTGTATTTCGACCAGTACGAGATGACCTCACAATTCGAAGGCGCCGAGCGCATTGCCGATAAGTGGGGCATCACCCGCGAAGATACCGACGCGTTCGGCCTCGCATCGCAGCAGCGTGCCATCCAGGCGTGGGAAGAAGACCGCTTCGCGGGCCAGTACATCACCGTCGAGGCCCCCGATGTCGATGAGGAGGGCAACCCGACGGGCACCACTCACATCGTGGCGCGCGACGAGGGTCTCCGCGAAACATCGATCGAGAAGCTCGCAACGCTCAAGCCAGTCGGCCGCCCCGACGGCGTCCACACCGCCGGCAACGCATCACAAATCTCCGATGGCGCCGCCGCCATCCTCATGATGACCGAAGAAAAGGCTGCCGACCTCGGTCTCACGCCGAAGGCTCGCCTTGTCGACACCTGCCTGGTCGGCACCGACCCTGAGCTGATGCTCACCGGACCGATCGACGCGACACAGCGCCTTCTCTCCCGCACTGGCCTGACGATCGACGACATCGATGTTTTTGAAATCAATGAGGCTTTCGCCTCCGTCGTGCTCGCCTGGGCAAAAGAGACCGGCGCCGACCGCGCCAAGACCAACCCCAACGGAGGCGCCATTGCACTCGGCCATCCGCTCGGCGGCACCGGCGCATTCCTGCTCACGAAGGCGATCTACGAGCTCGAGCGGACGGGCGGAAAGTACGGCCTTATCTCCATGTGCTGCGGTGGAGGCCTGGGCTCCGGCACAATCATTGAGCGGTTGTGATCATCGCTTCGAAGCGGGCCCGCCGTGACTGACGCGAACTCTCCTGATTGGCTGCATCTTCTTCCAAAAGTGGAGTTGCATTGCCACCTCGAGAGGCCAATGTCTCCTTCCAGGGTGAAGGCGTTGGCTGCGGAACACGACGCAGATTTCTTAAGGGTGTAAGACGGGGCAATTCCTGATGCATTCTCGTTCGAGAACTTTCCAGACTTCGGGCGGCAGTACCTTTTTGGGCTGCGGCTACTCAGCAGCAACGGTGCACTGGTCACAGCGATCGTCGGCCTTGCCGAGACGCCGGCGAGTCAGAATGTTCGCCACGCGGAGCTCACCACCACTGCGTTTGCGTCGAAGAATCCGTTGGCACCCAACCGAGAACTTCGACGCAAACGGTGAATCAAGTCGGCGCGGATAGACAGAGCTGATGAGCAGGGGGATGCAGTTGCGAGCCGGAGTGATCGCCCTGGCTGCCGCTGCACTCACCGCCTGCGTTCAAACCGAAGCAGCCACTGCTGAGCCGACCACCACCGTCACCGCGCCGGGCAGCAACGCCGCCAACGCCGTCATCGACGACGTCGTCGACGGCGACACCGTTGACGTGATCATCGACGGACGCCAGGAAAGGATCAGGCTCATCGGGATCGACACCCCGGAAACGAAGAAGCGCAACTCGCCGATCGAATGCTTCGGGCCAGAGGCCAGCGCGTTTACCGAACTGTTGCTGCCGGTCGGCACACCGGTGTACATCGAACGGGACATCGTCAACCGAGACGACTACGGGCGCATTCTCGGATACGTCTATCGGGCCGACGACGGCATCTTCATCAACTACGAGTTGATGCGCCAAGGCTTTGCACAGCCAATGTCCATCCCTCCCAACGACGCCTTTGCCGAACTCTTTACCGACGCAGCCCGAGCTGCCGAGGCCGACAACGCTGGTATCTGGGCCGCCTGCAGCGGGTAGCCGTTAGCGTGCGATCTGTGGCTTATGTGAAATCGCTCGCCGAGCGCCTCGGGTATTCCGTTGATACCCGACTCGTCATTCTTTCCTGTGATGACCTCGGAGCCAGCCACGCCTCGAACGTTGGCGTCTTCGAAGCAATCCACACTGGTGCCGCCACGTGCGCATCGCTCATGGTCCCCGCGCCTTGGGCGTGTCACGCTGCGAACAACGCATTGCCCGACGACGACATCGGCGTTCACCTAACGCTCAACGCCGAACATAGTTGTTACCGATGGGGCCCCATCACTCACTCGCCGTCGCTGCAGTCAGGTGAAGGTGGTTTCCCTCGTTCACTCGAGGATCTGTGGGAGCACGCCGATCAAGTCGAAGTGCTGCGCGAGCTTCGCGCCCAGATCGAACGGGCCATGGCGTGGGGCATCGATGTCACTCATCTTGCGCCGCATCTGTCAGCCATCACGCTGCGGCCCGAGTTTTTCGACGTCTACCTTCAACTCGCTCACGAGTACCGGCTCCCAATTCGATTGCCCTCCACGGTGACTGCCGAACAGGCTGGCTTCCCGTTCCGTCAGCTCGCCGCCGACGAAGGCGTGGTCTTCCCCGATCACTTCGACCACGACTGGCGTGCCGGCAGCCGCGATCGCGTCTTCGACGCCATTGCCTCATTACAGCCGGGAGTCACCGAGATTCACGTTCAGCCAGCCAGTGACACACCCGAGGTCCGAGCGTTCGCCGGCAAAGATGCTGATGGCTGGATTGCTGATCTCGCACTGGTCACCGGCGACGAACTGCCCGCAGCGCTCGCCGAATCAGGCGCCGTGATGATCGGCTTCCGCGACCTCCGCATGCTGATGCGCGCTGACACGCTCTCAGCGATGTGATCGGGCGATAGCCCGAGGGCGGCGCTAGACGGTTGCGACGAGTGCAGTCAGAGCGGCAGTGGCATCGCCTGACTTCAACAGGTCGAGTATCTGACCCGTGTGACCGGCCGCCTTCAGCTTGCCACGCATAAACGCAACCGTCGGATCGAAGTCGTCAGCGGCTGCGTCGACCACTGCGACCGTGATCACGATGTCGGCATCGTCAGGCCCATCGATGCGCTCGTCCTTCTTGGCAACGACGACTCGATACTGCACGCTCATGAGGTGACACTCTCGCGCACGCCGGCGAACAGATCGCGCTCGGTGTCGCCGGCAGGAATCTGGCCAACCATCGAGCGAGCCAGAATCCAGTCTTCCCACGGATAGGCGACCGAGAGCTGTTCGTCAGTGAGCCCGAACCACCATCCGGCGCTCGGGTCGACCTGGGTGGCATGCGCCCGGAGCGAACCGGTGCGAGCCCACTGGAAATCAGTGCAGTCAATCTTCGTTGTGACCCGGTGATCCTGACCGTCGCGGGCCAACCACTCCTCGGAAAAGGGCGACTCACCGACGTATTCGAGCATCGCTTCGTGCACAGCCAAAATCCGAGTCTTGGTCCACACCGAGTAGTACAGCTTCGACGGCTGGAACGGCTCACCGAGTTCGGGGTACCAGTCGGGCTCGCCCGCACGGTCGAAGGCGAGTACAGAGATGTCGTGGACCCGCAAATGATCGGGATGCGGATAGCCAGCCTGATCGTCGCCGTACGTGATGATGACCTGCGACTGGGTGCGACGGATGATGGCGACCAGGCGACCCACGGCCTCGTCGAGATCAGCCTGATGGAAACAGTCGGGGTGATTGTTCGGTTCGGTTTCGGCCATGCCGGAATCGCGATAACCAAGCATCACCAATTCGTCGAAACCAATCACGTCGACGGACGCTGCCAGTTCGGCCTCACGCATCGAGGCCACGAGCGCTCGTTCCTGTTCCGGTTCGAGACCGTGGAACGGTTGGCCTTCTTCGCGCAGCGAAGGATTCTGCAAGTCGCCCTCTTCGCCACCGGTGCAACACACGAGCACGGTGTGCACTTCTTGTTCGTGATACATCGCCAATGTCGGTGCACCCTTGGATGCCTCGTCGTCGGGATGCGCATGGACAGTCAGGAGCGTGAGACGATCAGCCACGCCGCCAGGGTATCGGCGAGGGGCAAACCTCATCGGGCTCGGTCTCAGGCTCGGTGCGACCCGTGCAGCCAGCCAGGCACCAACCGATACCAGAGCCCCGTCAAATTCACCTACACTTGTGTCCCTGTGGGGCGGCGTTTAGCGATCATCATCGGGTGTCTGGCGCTGACGGCGTGCGACACCGGGGACGGTAAAACCCTTCGGGAACCAACGGGGACGCTTCCCCCACCCACCGTGCCGTTAACCACCACCGAGCTCCCTCTCGAAGGTGTCGGCACCCTGCCGTCGCTCCCGCTCGAAGACCCCGTGCTTGGCGAACAACCAGCGTTGGCGACCCCTCTAGCAGGCGATTTTCGGCTGGTTGCGCCGTGGCTCGACGGCGGCAACATCGATACCCGACATACCTGCGACGGCGAGGGCGTTTCGCCGGCGCTCAGCTGGGCCGACGTTCCCGCCGGAACCGTCGAACTGGCTGTCTCGGTCATCAATGACTCCGTCACATCAGCGATGCCGACAGTTCACTGGGTGATCGCTGGGATCGCCCCCACCGACATCTCGCTGATCGAAGCGAACATCCCGCTTGGAGCCATTCAAGCCACCACATCGTTCGATGAAATCGGCTTCTCAGCACCGTGCCCGGACGCCGGTTCGGGCGTCCACGAATACCGATTTACCATATATGCGCTCAACCAACAGGTAGAACTTGCCGATAGCACTCCCGCAGAAGACCTTCTGGACTTCGTGCAAGCCGTTTCGATCGCGGCCACAGATGTGATTGGTACGGTCGAACGCTAACGATCAGACTCGACTATCCGGCAGACCCTTTCTCAGGCGCATCACACGTGAAATCGGCGGCAAACAACGAAAACGACATCACGAGCCAAGGAGCGGGCACGCCCTTGCCTCCGCCGACAGGCCGCCCGCCGGGCAGATCGACAGACCACACTTCGGGCGACACTGCATACAGCGATCTCGCCAATGACGTCGTCGAGATCTTGCCGCACGACGATCTCGCCGATTCGGCGCGGATCCCGGTGAACCTCGGCGAACTTCTCGAGGCTGACGGGTCGCTGCTGATCGTGCTCGACAAAAACGGTTCGATCCGCACCGTGAATCCGGTTGCGCTCAGCGTCCTCGGCGCCACGACCCTCGCCGACTTTGAAACCGCTGGCGCCCCCCAAGCCATGTTGCGCTCGCTTCTCGATCACGTGCCCCAGCGGCTACTTGGCGGAACTGACCCTGGCACGTGGCACGGCGACTTCGATTACACGAACATCCTTGGGGAATCGCAGATCTACCGAGCGACGGTCACCGTACGCAGTGAAGCCAACGGTGGCGAAGTCGCAGTGATCGCGCACGACGTCACCACCGCACGAAACAAAACGGCGCGGCTCCACCATCGGGCCACTCACGACCCGCTGACGGGCCTCGCCAATCGCCGCCAGGTGATGTCAGTCTTGCGTGAAGCCGTTT
>JBLIMF010000034.1:0-18559 GCA_047638615.1 Gammaproteobacteria bacterium | reverse complement strand
CATGACAAGTATCAAGAAGGTCGGCATCCTCGGTTCGGGAATCATGGGATCCGGTTTGGCGGAAGTGGTGGCCCGGGCGGGCTTGGACGTCGTAGTCAGGTCTCGAACCCAAGCAGGCGCTGATGCCGTTCTGGCGAAGGTGGGCTCTGGCCTCGCACGCCACGTCACAAAGGAACGCATGACCGAGGAGGAACGCCAAGCGATTCTCGGCCGCATCTCGGTGACCGACCATCTCGGACAGCTCGCCGACTGCGATCTCGTCATCGAGAGTGTCGTCGAAGATCTCGAAGTGAAGCGAGCACTGTTCGCCGAGCTCGAGCAGATCGTCAAGCCCGAGGGCCTCCTTGCCACCAACACGTCGACTCTCCCGGTGGTCGAGCTGGCAATGATGACGCAACGACCGAGCCAGGTGTGCGGTATCCACTTCTTCAACCCGGCTCCGGCGATGTCACTGGTTGAGATCATCCGCCCCCTCACGGCGGCCGACGAGACCATCGCTGCTGCAAGTAGCTTTGTTGAAGCTTGCGGTAAGAAAGCCGTTCACGTTGAAGACCGTGCCGGCTTTATCGTCAACGCCTTACTCTTCCCCTACCTCAACAACGCCGTTCGGATGCTCGAGAACGGCACCGCCTCGATGGACGACATCGATGCAGCGATGATGGGTGGCTGCAACTTCCCGATGGGTCCGTTCGCGCTCCTCGATCTCGTCGGCCTCGACACCTCCGTGTCGATTCTCGATGCGCTGTACGCAGAGTTCAGTGATGCGAATTACGCCGCCGTTCCCCTCCTGCGACGAATGGTGGCCGCTGGCCATCTCGGGCGCAAAAGCAAGCAAGGCTTCCGCTCATACTGACCTGGGGCTGGGCCTTGACCTGGGGCTGGGGCTGGGATGCGACACCTGGCGTCCCGCCGACCGTCCCAGCTTTGGCCGCTCCGACGCTTCGCCGCATCAGAATTCAACAACTTTCTCACAGGGATTCTCGGATTTGGTCAGTTTTCGGAACACACTTCGATGATGGTCAGGGATCCGTTCCAGCAACGCGAGCCTCCATCGACGCGTTACGTCCTTCCGAACCCGCTCGTGGTCCCGCCCGGAACCGATCTCGTTGCGCTCGGAGCAGACCTTGAGCCGGGCACGCTGCTTGCGGCGTACCGCGCCGGAATGTTCCCGATGCCGGTCGACCCGGGAAAGCGACGCAGCAAAATCGCTTGGTACTCACCCGACCCTCGGGGCCTGATCCCACTCGATGGGCTCAAGATCTCCAAGTCGTTGCGCAAGAGCGTCCAAAAATACGACGTGCGCGTCGACACCGACTTCCGGGGCGTGATGGAGCGATGCGCCGACTCTGACCGCACCGGCGCCTGGATCACAACCAATTTTCTCGATGCCTACGAAAGGCTTTTCGACCTTGGGTGGGCGCAGTCGTACGAGACCTATTTCGACGGCAAACTTGTGGGGGGGCTCTACGGCGTTCGAATCAATAATTTCTTTGCGGGCGAGTCGATGTTTCATGAAGCTACCGACGCATCGAAGGTGGCACTCGTCCATCTGGTCGATCGGCTGAACGACGCGGGAGCGGCACTGCTCGACACGCAATGGTTGACCGATCACCTTGCATCGCTCGGCGGCTACGAAGTCAGTCGACGCGATTATCTCCGTCTTCTCAGTGCTGCGATCGATTGACCGACCCGCATTCGAAAAACGGTTGGAAGCGGTCGGAAAACGGTCGAAAACAAACGAAACGGAGCGATCACCGTGTGGTGTTCGCTCCGCTTCGCATTATTCGTGGTCGGTCGGATCCGCCACCCGACCGACACGGTTCCCGCCAAATGGGGAAACGTTGGAGCAAGGGACACCTCTCAAAGGGGGAAGGAGAAAGATGTCCTCGCTCTCGAATTACTCGGTGATTTTCGTGTTCACCAGTTCACTTCGTTGACAACTAATGATTCGGCCAGATCAGTCAGAACTTGAGCACGAACTTGAGGATTTCTTCTCGAACCGACGACACTGGGTACATGAGCGAACGCACCGCGCCCGACCGTCCCTGGATGATGCGGACGTACTCGGGCCACTCGACAGCTGCGGCGTCGAACGAGCTCTATCGGACCAACCTGACCAAGGGTCAGACCGGCCTCTCGATCGCGTTCGATCTCCCTACTCAAACTGGCTACGACCCCGACGACAAAATGGCTCGCGGCGAAGTCGGCAAGGTCGGCGTTCCGGTGGCGCACCTCGGTCACATGCGGACGCTGCTCCACCAGATCCCACCCGGCCAAATGAACACGTCGATGACGATCAACGCGACGGCCGCCTGGCTGCTTGCGCTGTATGTCGCCAATGCCGAAGAGCAGGGCATCTCCTCGGACGAACTTCGGGGAACCACGCAGAACGACATCGTCAAGGAGTACTTGTCGCGCGGCACATACATCTTCCCGCCCGCACCTTCGCGTCGGCTGATTGTCGACATGGTCGCCTGGTGTACCGAGCACGCACCCAAGTGGAACCCCATGAACGTGTGCTCGTACCACCTGCAGGAAGCCGGCGCGACACCGACGCAGGAGATCGCGTATTCGATGGCCACGGCAATCGACGTGCTCGATGCCGTCCGCGCCTCGGGCCAGGTGTCCGACGATCAGTTCAGCCAGGTGTTTGGGTCGATCTCGTTCTTCGTGAACGCCGGCATCCGATTCATCGAAGAGACCTGCAAGCTTCGTGCCATGACCGACATGTGGGAACAAATCGGCAGCGAGCGCTACGGCGTCACCGATGCCAAGGCGCTGCGTTTCCGCTACGGCGTGCAGGTCAATTCGCTCGGCCTCACCGAGGCGCAGCCGGAGAACAACGTGCAGCGCATCGTGCTCGAGATGCTTGCGGTCACGCTCTCTAAGAAGGCTCGCGCCCGTTCTGTCCAGTTGCCCGCTTGGAACGAAGCGCTTGGCCTTCCTACGCCATGGGATCAGCAGTGGTCATTACGCATGCAGCAGGTGTTGGCCTTCGAGACCGACCTCCTGGAGTACGGCGACATCTTCGACGGCTCCACCGTCATCGAGGCCAAGACCGAAGAGTTGCGAGCCTCAGCACAGGCTGAGCTGGACGAAGTCCTCGAGATGGGCGGTGCATTCGAAGCCGTCGAAACGTTGAAGTCGCGGCTCGTGTCCTCGATGGCGCAGCGCACTCGTCGGATCGAATCGGGCGATTTGAAAGTCGTCGGCGTCAACGACTTCACTGAGAGCACGGACTCACCCCTCGGTGGCGAGGGCGCGATCCTCAAGGTCGACCACGCAGTCGAAGCCGAGATGGTCGCCGACATAGAAGCTTGGCGCGCTCAGCGCGACCAAGCTGCAGTCGATGCCGCGCTCATCGATTTACGTGCCGCAGCCCTCGACGGCGACAACATCATGCCGCCCTCAATCGCACTGGCGCGAGCCGGTGGCACCACCGGCGAGTGGGGCAACCTCATGCGTGACATCTTCGGCGAGTTCCGCGCACCGACCGGCGTAGCCGGTGCGACCGGGTCGGCGAGCGGCCTCGGTGAGGTCGCTGCGTTTGTCAAGTCGATCCCTGGTGGCCCGCCCAAGCTCCTCGTCGCCAAGCCCGGCCTCGATGGTCACTCGAACGGGGCCGAGCAAATCGCTGTCGCAGCACGCGACTCCGGGATGGAAGTCGTGTACTCGGGCATCCGCCTCACACCTGAGCAAATCGCCGCATCAGCTCGCGACGAAGACCCCGACGTGATCGGGCTCTCAATCCTGTCCGGCTCACACCTCAACCTCGTACCTGATGTGCTTGACCACCTCAAAGCAATGGGCGTCGACATCCCCGTGGTCGTCGGCGGCATTATCCCCGAAGACGACCGCCCCCACCTACGCGCCATTGGCATCGCTGCGATTTACACGCCAAAGGATTACCAAATCGCAACCATCATGCGTGACATCGCCGAGCTGGCAATCACGCAACGCAACCGGTGAAAGCACACTGATGCCCGGCCCGCAGTATCTCTTTTCCGACCAGGTCATCGATCGGGTCCACCGCGAGTTCGGCAACGATGCCGACCGCATCATCAAGGAACTCGATCGACTCCCCGACACTCGCCAGCGTGATCGCGATCGGCTCCCGGTTGCAGTGCTTGAGCTTGCCAAACGTGACGTACCCGCCGTCTTGGGCCTGGTCGAACAAGCGCTGATCGACTGGAGCGAAGTACTCAGCTGGGTCGACGGCAGCTGAACTCAGGAGGCCCCGGAGCGCCGTCGAGCTCGGTATCGGAACCTTCGATCGAGCTGTAATCGGCATCGACCGAGGCGTCGTCATCAGCGGATCGGGCATCGACGAAGCCGTCAGCATCGCCTGGCTAACGCGTCGCCACCTTCGTGCACGGACGTACCGAGACCGAACTGGCCGCCCCCCCCACCCGCGCCCCGCGCCGGGGGCTGGGCACTGCGCTCGTCGAACTCGCCGTCGACTGCTAGAACGGAACACATCGGGCCGCCTCGCTCGACAGAGATCTGCCGATTGTGGCGGTTGCGATCAACACGTTCGGTACAGCCCACCAGCGCTCTGTGGTGGTGGGGTATCAATAGTGGTGTCAATGTCGCTCGGGCTGAACGACGTCGGTTCGATCATTGATGAGCTCCTCGTGGTGCACGCTGCCCAGTCGATCAGCCCGCTTGCGGTGCCATCGGCGCCGAGACTCGTCTGGGCCCCCTTTCGGCGGCCACGCGACGAAAAGTCAGTCGCGATCGAAGATGCTCGGTCGCTTCCCGAAGACCGCGACTGCCTGCCGCAGTGGAACGAGGTCGCCACCGGCAGCGGCACGTGTGCCAGCAGCCTGGCTGCGCTCGGCCTCGGCAATGGCATGCAGCGCTATCTCACGGGCTTGCTCAAGTTCGGTACGCAGCCGAACGTTCTCAGCTTCGAGCCGCATGACACGGCGAATTCCTTCGAGATTCATCCCCTCCGAAGTCAACTCGGAGATGCGCCGCAGAATGGCGATGTCGGCGTCGCTGTATCGACGGTTGCCGCCCTGCGTCCGAGCCGGCTCGACAAGCCCACGCCGTTCGTAGATCCGCAACGTCTGTGGGTGCATGCCCGAAAGCTCGGCGGCGACCGAGATGACATACACCGCTGAAGAGCGAGTGCGCTTCGTTGCGTCGTTGTCAGCCATGTGGATGCCTCGTTGGTGAGCGTCGTGCGCTCTCACGCATCGCTCGGTGCCTCACTACTTACCGTGCTGGCATCAATCGTAGTGGCTGCGCGGAGGCGCTCGATTGCCGAACGCTCCGCGTCGTTCAATTCGGTCGGAACCTGCACGTTGACCGTGACGATCAGATCGCCGTGCTCCTTGCTGGTCTCGATGCCCTTTCCTTTGACGCGATGTCGGGTTCCTGATTGCGTTCCCGCTTTCACGCGCAGGGTCACCGTCGAGCCGCTGAGTGTTGGCACTTGGATGTCGGTGCCAAGCGCTGCATCGGCGAACGCGATCGGAACAGCAACGGTGAGGTTCACGCCGCTGCGACCGAACCTGGGGTGCGGCATGACCTTGAGCTCGACGAGCAAATCGCCATTGGGGCCGCTATTTCGACCCGGGCCACCGCGCCCCTTCAGGCGAATGGTCTGGCCATCCTTGACACCCGCAGGGATCCGCGCCTTGACCTCACGTGGCCGCTTCTCGACCCCACCGCCGCGGCACGTGCCGCACGGCTCGTCGATCAGGCGACCGGTACCCGAGCACAAATGACACGGCGACGAAAACGAGAACATGCCCTGGTTGTCGTCGGTGACACCGCGGCCCTGGCAGGTGCCACAGACCCGAGGGGAAGTGCCTGGCCTGGCGCCGGACCCGTGGCAGGTCGAACACTGAGCATCAGTCGTCAGATACAGCGTGGTTTCGAGGCCGGTGACAGCGTCGGCAAAGTCGACCGTGAGTTGGGCTGTAATGTCGGCACCACGCCTCGGCTGAACACCGCTCGAGCCGCCTCGGCCACGGCCACGGCCGCCACCGAACATCCCGCCAAGGACGTCGCCAAGCCCGCCGCCCATGTCGCCGACATTGAACGAAAACCCGTCAGACCCACCGGGCCGGCCACCCATCGTGGCAGGGCCCATACGGCGAACTTCGTCATACTCGGAGCGCTTGCCGTCGTCGCCGAGGACGTCGTAGGCGGACGACACCTCTTTAAACTTTTCCTCGGCGACATCGTCACCGGGGTTCGTGTCAGGATGCAGCTCACGCGCAAGCTTGCGATACGCCTTAATGATCTCCTTGTCGGTGGCACTTTCGCTCACCCCAAGGGTCTTGTAAAAGTCTTTCTCGAACCAGTCTCGTTGTGCAGCCATCTTGTGCTCACCTCCTCGGCGTTCGGGATTCGTGGCGTGGTGCCAGGCACCACGCCGCAGATCTCAGTCTTTTGTCTTAACCATCGCGGCGCGGAGGGTCTTGCCCTTCCACTGGTAGCCGCTACGCAGCACTTCTGCCACGACCGGTTCACCGCCGTCAATTGGCTCGTGGGCAACCGCCTCGGCAACCTCGGGATCGAATGGTTGCCCGTCGAGATCGAGGCTTTCGAGACCTTGCTTTTTGAGCTCGGCCAGCATCTGGTTGAGCAGTGGGCCCACCTCGTCGGGATGACGAAGGAACGCTGCTTCAGCCGCGTCGAGGACCGGCAAGAACGCTTCAGCGAGTCGACCAGTCGCCCGGTCAGCATCAATCTGCGCACGGGCGGTGGCCTGCTTGCGGAAGTTTTCGAACTCGGCCTGCACACGCTGAGCGATCGACTTGTATTCGTCGCGCTCGGCAAGAACTGCACCGACGTCAACGTCGGAGTAGTCCACATCGGCACCTGATTCGTCGACGAGTTCGGCAGGAGGAGTCTCGAAATCAAGTGCCGACAGGGTGTCGATGTCATCGAAATCGCTGCCCCGTTCAGGAACGTCGTTCTCGCCCATCGCATCAGCTGCGTCAGCAGCCGCGGCCGACTCGGAAGCCGACCGGGATGCACCCCCGGCCAGTTCCTCGTCGTTCAAGTCATCGGGATCGACCATGTCGCCGTCTCCCATGTTGGACATGACGGGCGCCTCAGACTTCCGGCTCGTCGTCGACGATTTCGGCGTCGACGATGTCGTCATCATTCACTGCGCCGGTGCCGCCGTCGCCACCCTGCCCAGATGCGGAGGAGCCTTCGGCCCCTGCATCCTTCGCCGCTGCTTCGTAAAGCTTCTGGCTGAATGCCTGGCTGGCGGCCATGAGGGATTCGGTTCCCGACTTGATGGCATCGTTGTCGTTGCCTTCGAGTGCCTTCTTCAGGTCAGCAAGAGGCGCCTCGACGGCGTCCTTCTCTTCGGCCGGAACGTTCTCGCCTTGCTCGCGAAGGACCTTTTCGGTCTGGTACACGAGGCTGTCGGCGTTGTTGCGGACCTCGGCCTCGGCCCGACGCTTGGCGTCTTCGTCGGCGTGTGCTTCAGCGTCCTTCACCATCTGCTCGATGTCGTCCTTGTCGAGCGTGGACTGGCCGCTGAGCGTCATCGACTGCTCTTTGTTGGTGGCTCGGTCCTTGGCACTCACGTGCACGATGCCGTTGGCGTCGATGTCGAAAGTGACCTCGATCTGCGGTACGCCACGAGGGGCAGGCGGCAGGTCGACGAGCGTGAACTTGCCCAGCGTCTTGTTGTAGCTCGACATTTCGCGCTCGCCCTGGAGTACATGGATCTCGACCGACGGCTGCATGTCTTCTGCCGTGGTGAACACCTCGGAACGCTTGGTTGGGATCGTGGTGTTGCGCTCGATGAGCTTGGTCATCACGCCACCTTTGGTCTCGATGCCGAGCGACAGTGGTGTGACGTCGAGGAGGAGCACGTCCTTGACGTCGCCGCGGAGCACGCCGGCCTGGACGGCAGCGCCGATGGCAACTACTTCATCCGGGTTGACGGTCTTGTTCGGCTCTTTGCCGGTCAGGTCCTGCACGAGGTCGGTGACAGCCGGCATGCGGGTCGAACCGCCCACGAGGATCACGTGGTTGAGTTCGCCCTTGGCGACGCCAGCGTCTTTGAGGGCCTGCTCGAACGGGGTGCGGCAGCGCTCGATGAGATCGGCGGTGAGCTCTTGGAACTTGGCTCGCGTGAGCTGCTCGTCGAGGTGCAGCGGACCATCGGCCGTAGCGGTGATGAACGGCAGGTTGATCTGCGTGCTCTGCACCTGGCTCAGTTCGACCTTGGCCTTCTCGGCCGCTTCCTGCAGGCGCTGCGCAGCCATACGATCAACGCTGAGGTCGACGCCCTGGGCTGCCTTGAACTGCTGCACGAGCCAGTCGATGATGCGCTGATCCCAGTCGTCGCCGCCGAGAACGGTGTCACCGTGCGTGGACTTCACTTCGAAGACGCCGTCGCCGATCTCGAGGACTGACACGTCGAACGTGCCGCCGCCAAGGTCGAACACGAGGATGGTTTCATCTTCGTCGCCCTTGTCGAGGCCGTAAGCAAGCGCTGCTGCGGTCGGCTCGTTGATGATGCGGAGCACTTCGAGGCCCGCAATGGTGCCGGCTTCCTTCGTGGCGGTGCGCTGGGCATCGTCGAAGTAGGCGGGGACGGTGATGACAGCCTGCGTGACGGTGTCGCCGAGGTAGCTCTCAGCGTCGCGCTTGAGCTTCATCAGCGTGCGGGCGCTGATCTCCTGTGCGGTGTACTGCTTGCCGTCGATGTCTTCCGACTTCCAAGACTCACCCATGTGGCGCTTGACCGAACGGAAGGTTCGGTCGGGGTTTGTGATGGCCTGGCGCTTGGCGACTTCGCCGACGAGTACTTCGCCAGCCTTCGAGAACGCGACAACGGACGGTGTGGTGCGGCCACCTTCGGAGTTCGGGATGACGACGGGCTCGCCGCCTTCCAGAACCGAGACGACTGAGTTCGTAGTACCGAGGTCGATACCGACTGCCTTAGGCATGTGATGCTCCTTGCTTCCTGTGTTCGAGAGATATTCCGGGGGGGGGGGGGGGATTTTCAGGGGATGGATCGAGATCCTTATTCGTTAGCGCTCAAGATAGGGGTTGGAGTGCCTATCAACAACCTCGACTTCACTTACTTGATAACAATCGACTCAGCATTTCAACCGGACCAGGGCGATGAGCACCTCGCTCGCGACTCAGCCGAGGAGGAACTCGGGGCCGAACGACGAGGGCAGCAGATCAGCCATCGAAATGTCGAGAACAGCCCCGCCATTGGTCGTCGCGTGGATGATCGCGTCAGGGCCGGCGAACTCCCGGAGTTTCTGACGGCAGCCGCCGCATGGCGTGCCCGGCGTGTCGCCACCCGTGACGGTGAGTGCCTCGACGATCTCCTGTTCACCGGCCAACACCATCGCAGCGATTGCCCCGGCCTCGGCACAGGTGCCCTCCGGGTACGACGAATTCTCCACATTGCAGCCGGCGAAAACAGCACCCGATGCGGTCCGCACCGCGGCGCCGACCGGGTACTTCGAGTACGGCGAATACGACCGTTGCTGGGCTGCGACAGCGGCATCGAAGAGGTCCGGCATCTGCGCGGTCACGACAGCACCCGAGGGACGAGAAACCGGCGCGCCTGGCCAGGGAGCGCATTCAAGAGTCCAGCGCCCACTTTATTCAGCCCGCCCGGTACGACAACGGCACGGTTCTGGTCGATGCCTCGAAGGCCTGCCGCAGCCACATCGTCGGCCGACTGCCAAAGGCGATCAGGCACCTTGGACGCATCAAACTCGGCACGATCCTGGAACTCGGTGCGAGTGAAACCCGGGCACAGCGCTGTGACGTGCACATGATGCTCGATCAACTCAGCGTGGAGCGCCTCAGAGAGCGAGCTGACAAAGGCCTTCGTCGCGGCATACGTGGCGCTGTTCGACCCCGGTGCGAACGCCGCGACCGACGAGACATTGAGAATCCCGCCACCTCCACCACGTTCCACCATCACCTCCGCTGCGACTTGCGACAAGCGGTGCAAGGCAACAACGTTGACGTCGATCACTGCAGTCTCCCGCGTGGCATCGAGTTCATGAAGCGGGCCCGTTTGCCCAAATCCAGCGTTGTTCACAACGAGATCGATCGGCGGCTCGCCGCGCAGCCGAGCCTCGACGTCAGCGAGTGCAGCACGATCGGAGAGGTCGGCAACGAGGACCTCACAGTCAACATTCACCTCGGCGGCAAGCGCCTCAAGACGTTCTTGGTCGCGCGCAACGATCACCAGCCGCGTGCCGTCGGCGACCAACTGCTGTGCGATTGCTCGGCCGATACCCGACGAGGCTCCCGTAACGAGTGCGCGATTCCATCTCATCGACCCAATCGTGCCACGAGTCGCTCGTCATCCGCGCCTCAACCCAATGCCACTTGACCATCGCGCGTGGGCGCGCTGAGTTCTGGCACAATTGGTATTTCATGCAGCTGTACATTCGCGACGCGTTGGAATCCGACGTGGACGATCTGATTGAGCTGTTGCTCGGCGAGAAGATTCGTGACCCCGGGTTCATGCAGGCAAACCGCGACAACCCAAACTTTGTCGGCGACTACCTCGACGCCATTCGCGATATAAGTGCAACCAACGGCAACTACCTACTCGTTGCCGACCTCGACGGACGTGCAGTTGCCATGGTGCAACTCGTGACGTTCC
Source organism: Gammaproteobacteria bacterium (assembly GCA_047638615.1). Lineage (GTDB taxonomy): Bacteria > Actinomycetota > Acidimicrobiia > Acidimicrobiales > Ilumatobacteraceae > Ilumatobacter_A. The sequence continues at coordinate 7,932 of JBLIMF010000034.1, read as the reverse complement.
GCCACTTCCAGCACCGTGGTGGCCGTTGCGCCGAGATCGAATCGATGCACGTCGCTCCGTCGCACAGCGATACCGACCTCGGAAGCCAACTTCTCGAATACGCCGCAAGCCGCGCACGCGATCTCGGCTGTTACCGCATGCAGCTCACCGCTGGCACCAAGCGGCAGCACACCCACAAATTTTTCCAAGACCACGGGTTCATCCCGACTCACGTCGGGTACAAGCAATACCTCGACCTCGACTGGACGCCGCAGCGCAGTGCACAACTCGAGCGGCCGAAGCCCGAGTTCTTCGACGAACTCGCTGGCCAGTCGTAACAACGTAGAGAGTCGCAAAAGGGGCCTGACCTCACACGCAACTACATGCAGATGACGGTGGCCGATTTCGTTCCAGCCCGTTGGTGAGTTGCCCCGATCGTGAGTTCAGTACCCGGTTGGCAACGCACCGTCCACGAGGCCAGCGCTCGTTCTGGGCTCCCGCCGTCGCCTCGGTTGAAGCGAGCCGCCATCGACCCGACGAGCTGGCCAAGTTCCTGACGTGACGAGCCACCGATCACTTCGGCACCCTCCAGATCCACAGTAATCGGCCGAACGATCGAGTCGTTGTTTGCCTTCTCGGTGACGTACGTCGGTAACCAACCGGTGTTCGCAACGCCGACGTCGACACGCCATGTGTCGGACCCCAGTTGTTGGACGGCAGTGTGCTTGATCTCGATGCACGGGGCGCTCAACGCTTGCACGACGGCGAAGGCTCCGTGGCCGTCGACTTCGTCGGCGAGCAGATGCTTCGGCGGGTTGCCCCAGGAATACAAGTCGTTCCAGCCACCCAGTTCGACCGGACCGAGTTGAGGGTGGTCGAACGGGTACCAGTCGACGAAGCCGGCAGTGAGCGCGTCGCCTGGCTGGGTATCCAGCCAGTGCAGCGCAGCAATCGCCTGGTCGTCGGTCGGGCCGGTGTACCAGAAGTGCGTCGAGATTTTGTCGCCGGTCGCAACATAGACAAGGTCCCAGAACTCGGTGGTCCATCCGTAGACACCGAGTTGTTCGTACGCCCAGTCGTCAGAGGCGCCGCTCATCGCCTCCGAGGTGTCCCACGTGAAGTCTTCGTACACCGAGTGGGCCGGGTAACCAGTGAGGTCGGTACCGCGCTTGGCAAGTTCCTTCCACACCCATACATCGTTCGGCGGGAGCGCGTCGTCGGCAGCAGTCGACGACGGCCGCAAGAGCACCCCGCCGAAGGTGTGGAACGCGTTGAAGCCACAGATGTTTGGGCGCGCGATGATCGCCCTGACTAATCCATCGATCTCCGGCTCGCTCAATGGATGATCGCCGGAGCCCGGCACCGTTGTTCCCCAACCTGCTGGAAAGTTGCGGTTCATATCGAGCCCCTGCGGAACTCGCGGCTTTGGCATCGTGAACCCGTCAAAGTCTTCGATGGTGCCCTCGCCAAAAAGTCGATAGCGCCGTGTGCCTTCGACAGGCCCTTCGAGCGGCACCGGCACGAGCAAGCGCTCGTCGTCGGGATGCGGCATCCACTGGCCGTCCGAGTCGGCGATGCGCATCTGGAGAATCCGACCGTCGCCGTCGATGTCTTCGCTCGCATGGCCCGGCCAGCGCCGACCGTCGGCAAGCGGCCAGTTCCGAACGCTCGACCGGCGGTAGCGGGGCGAATCAGCGAGGGCCCACTCGGCACCATCGGGATTGACGCGAGGTACGACGTAGAAGGTGCGGGTACGCAGTGCCCGCGTGACCATTTCGTCGCCGGTCACAAAGCCCTCGACGAGGTGCTGCAAGACGCGACACGCAGCCACTGAGGCAGTGAGTTCGACCGAGTGGATATTGGCGTCGATCCAGTGTGCTGGCTTTGTGTTGTGCGAGCCGGTCGACTGATCAGTCACCGTCACCAGCCGAAGATCACGGCCTTCATGTGACTGGCCATACGTCTCAATCGTGACCAAGTCGGGATGCTCCGTAGCAAGGTCGTCGACCCACGCCATCAGTTCGTCGTAGCGAAGGAACCGGTCGAAGTCGTACATGTCGGCCATGGGGAGATCGTAGGGCCGCTTCGGCTCTCCGACCTGAGAGCGAGTTCGGCGTGAGCCGGTTCGGCTGCCTTAGCCTGGCGTCATGGCGTTATCGCTCAGCAAGCATCCGTCGTTCTCCGGTCGGCCCGGCCCGATCCTTCTCGTCGTCGCTGACGGTGTCGGCGTCGCTCCGCCAGGCCCAAGCAACGCGGTAACCGAGGCAGCTACGCCGACCCTCGACCAACTCACCACAGGCGACCTGTACACCGAGCTCGCTGCACACGGACCCGCAGTCGGGTTGCCGACCAACGACGACATGGGCAACAGCGAGGTCGGTCACAATGCACTCGGTGCGGGCCGGATCTTTGCTCAGGGCGCCAAGTTGGTGAACAAGGCACTCGCCAGCGGCGCAATCTTCGAGACCGACATCTGGAAGCAGATGGTCCAACGCGGAACATCCAACACGCTCCACCTCCTCGGCCTCCATTCCGATGGCGGCGTGCACTCGACAACCGAGCACCTCTACCAATTGCTGCGCCGAGCAGCCGACGAGGGCGTAACAAGCTGTGCCGTCCACATTCTCCACGACGGGCGTGACGTTGCAAGCCGCAGTGCGCTCACGTACATCGAGCAAACCGAGGCGGTGCTCACCGAAATCAACGCCGGCGGCGCAATCGGTGACGAGCGTCGCAATTTCCGGATCGCCTCAGGCGGCGGTCGCATGACGATCACGATGGATCGCTACGAAGCCGATTGGAGCATGGTCGAACGCGGTTACCTCTGCCACACGCACGGCGAAGGCCCCGTGTTCGCGTCCGCAACCGATGCGGTCGAGACCATGTACGCCGAGACCGACAAGGGCGATCAGTACCTCGGGCGATTCGTCGTCGGCGGTGTCGACAAACAACCGGTCGGCGCAATGCATGACGGCGATGCTGTCCTGTTGTTCAACTACCGCGGCGACCGCGCTATCGAGGTTTCACGTGCTTATGAAGAAGCCGACTTCGAAGTGTTCGATCAGACCAGCGCCAACGGCGAACGGCACCCCGACGTGTTGTACGCCGGCATGTTGCAGTACGACGGCGATGCGCTCATCCCGAAGCGGTACCTCGTCGAGCCTCCGGCAATCAACCGCACCATGAGCGAGTTCTTGTGTGCCGAAGGCGTCAAAAGCTTTGCGATCAGCGAGACCCAGAAATTTGGTCACGTCACCTACTTTTGGAACGGCAACAAGTCCGGCTACATCGATGAGTCACTTGAGACCTACATCGAGATTCCGTCGGACAACGTCGAATTCGATACGACCCCGGCAATGAAGGTCCGCGAAATCACCGCCGAAACCGTCGACCTCTTGCGGTCAGGTGAGTACCGATTCGGTCGGCTGAACTTCCCGAGTGGCGACATGGTCGGCCACACCGGCCACCTGCACGCGACTGTCGAGGCGATGGAAGTCATTGACGAGTGCATGGCACAGCTGATCGACGTCATCGACGAACTCGGAGGCGTCATCATCTACACGGCCGACCACGGCAATGCCGACGTGATGTACACCGTCGATGCCGCGGGTGACAAGCATCCCAAGACCAGCCACACACTGTCACCCGTGCCGTTCGCGATTCACGACCCAAACTACGACAGCGAGTACCACATGATCGACGCGGCCCCAGGTGACGCGCACGGCCTGGCGAATGTCGCCGCAACCGTCTTCAACCTGCTCGGCTTCGACGCTCCTGACGACTATCTCCAACCGCTGATTACGTTCTGAGTTTCCGACCGATCAGCAGGTCGTGATCGGAAGGCTGCCGACGCCGCGAAGCGCAATCCGGGGGTCGAAGACCGGCTTGCTCGTGAGTCACAACTCAACGGAACCCGAATCAACAACACCACCAACAAAAGCTGGGAACACTCGGTACCCAGCAGCGACGTGATTGCCGCCTCGGGATCGCAGTCCGAACTGAGTCGCCACCGCGAATCCACTCACCGAGTCGTCTTCCACCTGGTCACCCGTGCCTGTGAGCTCGATCACTGATGGGTCGACCCCACGTGGCGGCGAGGCCGCTGACCACCCGACACTTGGTGGCCCGCAGGATCGGGCACGCGTCTAAGGTGTCCAGATGGCCAGCAAGAAACTTCAACTCGAATCCCTCAAGAACGTTCCGCTCTTCAGCGCATGCAGCAAGAAGGACCTCGAGAAGGTCGCCAAGGCGGCTGACGAGATCACCATGACCGAGGGCACCATGATTGTCGATCAGGGCCAGACCGGACGCGAAGCCTTCGTCATCTTGAGTGGCGAAGTCACCATCAAACGCAGCGGCCGCAAGATCGCCACGCTCAGTTCGGGCGACGTTGTCGGCGAACTCTCGCTCCTCGATCACGGCCCGCGAACCGCCTCGGCAGTCTGTGCCACCGAGTGCACACTTCTCGTGATCGACCAGCGTCGCTTCCTTGGCGTTCTCGACGATGTCCCGTCGATCGCTCACAAGCTGATGGGCGTTCTTGCTTCACGCATCCGCCAGATGGACCGCTCCGTCTTCGGCTAATCAACTTCGTATCGGATGGCGGTCTGACACCAATTTTTGAAATCCAGCAAGTTGCGTAGGGTGATCTCGTGAACTTCTATCCGCTTCCCGACCATTGGGCGCGGCAGCGCGACATTGCGCAGCGCATCGCGACGCACGTGCTCGGCCAGGCGCGGTTTCGTCATGACCGACTGTTCGACCTCGTCCCGCTGCCGGGCGGGTTTGGCACGCCGCCGGTTGGCCCCGAGCGGGAGCGCATCCGGCTTGTCGGGGGGTCACTTTTCATCGAACGTGTCATCGGTGATGACGTCCGTGAACTCATCGCCACCACACAGGTCGAAGTGGTTGTCGGCAACACGATCCGCGGACTGTGTAACGCAATCGGATTCGAGCCGGACCCCAACTTCTGGGTCGGCGGCGACACGCCTCCGTTGGGCGATCCCGACGAAATGATCGTGCTCAACAGCGACACGGCGTCCATCCTCGGCGAGTGGTACCTGTTCGGCCAGCGTGCAGTCGAGGAAGCTGTTGCATCAATTCCGGACGCTGCTGCCTCAGTCGGCCGCCTGTGGCCCGAGCACTTCGACTTCGGCATCGACATGGCGGCGAAAGATGGCTCTCGCTGCAACCTCGGCGCTGCCGCCGGAGACGGGTTTATCACGGCCCCCTACCTCTACTTCGGCCCGTGGGATGCTGCCCGCCCTGGGCCAGCCGAGTACTGGACGGCTCCGTTTGGCGCAGCGCTCACCTTTGCTGAACTTGACCTCGTCGAATCTCCCCTCGGCCGAGCGGTCGAATTCTTCCTCCACGGCCTCGCTTACCTCCGCCAATAGCGCGCACTGATTTCGCGACGGATCTGTGGTCAGCAGTGACCCGCGAGTAGATTTGCTGATGCATGAGTGTTGCTACCGAAACCCCCGCGCCAGACACCGAGCCGAAGCGGTTCAAGCCGAACCAGCTTGCATTGGTGTTGTTCACTGCTGCTGGCCTGTTCACATTGGTCTCAGGGATCATTCCGCAGATAACGGGGTGGAAGAGCGATAGCCCGATCCACCGCACCGTGTTTGTCAACATCCCGGGTCCGATCCAGATCGCGTTCTACACGGTCATTCCCGTGCTGCTCATCTGGGTCGGCATCATGTTCAGCTTCCGGATGAAGAACTGGGAGCGCGGCGCACCGTCGCAGCGCCGCACGAACACGAAGAACGCCCAGCGACGCCTCAAGGACTTCCGCGCCGGTGTTTACATGCAGACACTTCTGCGCGACGCCGGCGCCGGGCTCATGCACTCGATGATCTACTTCGGCTTCCTGGTGCTGCTGGGTGTCACCACGGTCCTCGAAGTCGACCACCAGATGCCCGAGCAGCTCAAGTTCCTCCATGGCACCACTTATAAGGCCTATGCCTTCGTGGGCGACGCCGCCGGCCTCGTGTTCCTCGGCGGCATCGTCTGGGCGATCGTGCGTCGTTACGTACAGCGGCCCTACCGCATCCGCATCAAGTCCAAGCCCGAACACGCGATCATCCTCGGTGTCTTCTTCGCTATTGGCGTCACCGGTTACGGCGCCGAGATGTTCCGCATCGCCCTCGAAGGCGGCCCCGGCTACGAAAAGTGGAGCTTCATTGGCTACCCACTGTCGACGCTCGTCGACGGCATGTCACAGTCAGCGCTCAGCACCTGGCACCAGTGGTGGTGGATTGGCCACGTTGCTTCGTTCGTCGCCTTCCTCGCGATTCTGCCGCTCACGATGCTGCGCCACATCTTCACCTCGCCGATCAACATGTACCTGAAGGACAAAGACCGTCCGAAGGGCGCGATGCGGCCAATGGCCAACCTCATGGAGACCGAGCTCGAGTCATTCGGTGCCTCGGTCGTCGAAGATTTCACTTGGAAGCAGCTTCTCGACCTCGATGCCTGCACCATGTGCGGCCGTTGCACCAGCGTCTGCCCGGCGCACGCCACCGGCAAGTCGCTTGACCCACGCGAAATCGTCCTCAAGGCAGGTGCGGTCATGGCTGCATCGGGCTCGCCCGCAGTGAGCGCACCGCTCGGGGAAGACAAAGAGATCACCATCTCCGCCAACAATCTGTTCGAGCGGATCACTGCCGAAGAAATCTGGGCCTGCACCACCTGTAAAGCGTGCGACGAAATTTGCCCAGTTGGCATCGAGATCACCGACAAGATCTTCGACATGCGTCGCTACCTGGCGCTGATGGAGTCGAACTTTCCCCCTGAACTCGGCAACGCGTACCGCGCCATGGAAAACCAGTTCAACCCGTGGGGCCTCAACCAGGGCGAACGCGGCGATTGGGCTGACGGCATGGATGGCGTCACGATCGTGGATCCGGGCGAAGCGCTGCAACACGAGTACCTCTACTGGGTCGGTTGCGCCGGTTCCTTCGACGACAAGAATAAGAAGGTCACGCAATCGATGGCGCAACTGTTGCGTCGTGCCGGTATCGACGTTGCCATCCTCGGTCCGTCCGAGATGTGCACCGGCGACTCAGCCCGCCGCTCCGGCAACGAGTACCTGTTCCAGATGCTCGCTCAGCCAAACGTCGAGATGCTCAACGGGATGGGCGTCAAGAAAATCATCGCCCAGTGCCCGCACTGCCTCAACACGCTAAAGAATGAATACCCGCAGCTCGGTGGAAACTACGAAGTGATCCACCACACGCAACTGCTCGAGCAGCTCATCGATTCAGGTCAACTCGACGTTTCGCAGGCCACCCTCGAAGAACGCATCACCTACCACGACTCCTGCTACCTCGGCCGCCACAACGACGTCTACGTTGCGCCACGCAAGGTCGTCGGCGCCATCAAGGGCATCGAAGTCGTCGAGATGTCGCTCAACGGCACCGAGGGAATGTGCTGTGGCGCCGGCGGCGCCCGCATGTGGATGGAAGAGAACACCGGCACCAAAGTGAATGACGAGCGTGCTGCGCAGGCAATCTCCACAGGCGCCACGCGTGTCGCCACCGCTTGCCCGTTCTGCTACATCATGCTGGACGACGGAGTGAAGGGCGCTGGCAAGGAAGAGCACGAGGTCAAGGTCGCCGACATCTCGATCCACCTCCTCGAGGCGATCGAAGCCGGCGAGGCCAAGTTCCACGAGGGCAACGCCCCGCTCGTTGAAGCCGAGCTGGCAGCCGCCAAGCTCGACGACGGCCCACTCACTCCTGCCTGAGACGAGCGTCAACGACGGTTCGCGTTGCTGGTCCGTATCGTTGATCCATTCTTCGAGGAGCAATGTGATGAGTACAGACGACACCGGCAGCTGGTCGCGACCAAACCCCACCGAGCGAACAGATCCCGACTTTGTCGGTATCACGCCCCTCGCTCCCGCATCAGACGAGGCCGATCAGCCCGCTGACGATGCCCCGGACGACG
>JBLIMF010000033.1:0-19360 GCA_047638615.1 Gammaproteobacteria bacterium | reverse complement strand
GGATGCGAAGCAGCGCTCGGAACCTGTGAGTTAACACTATCGGCGACCCGTCACGGTGCCAGGTCGAGCCCAGTGACAGGTTTCGGCAAGTTCTGGGAATACATGAGCCCGATGATTACGTAGGGGCTTTGGGCGAAGCACACCGCGCAGGCGCTGGATCATGATGTGTCTCGTCTGAGGGCTGGTGTTTGACCGTAGGGAGAACGGGTTCGAATTGGCCGGCGTCAACTTGATTCGGGTTTCTGCGATGCCGTCCACTTAGGCGCAGGCCGCCAGCGGTTCATGGGCGTCACGGTCGAACAACACCATGCTTTCGTAGACGTGGAGGCAGGTGCAGGTCCGGGTGAAATGGTCGGCTTAAGATCTTCGGGGCGACTGTTGAATGCATTGAGATCGTCGACCAGCGGCTTGATGTACTCGATGAACATCCCGTCCTCGGCCACCACTTTGCGCAAGAACTCACGGTCGCTCTGGTCGTCGATGCGAACGTCGAGCGAGACCGGCGCAGCGGGGATCTATGTCGATGCCGACGAGATGCGTGCCCCGACCGAAGTATGAGCGTCACATGTCGAGTGACCCGCCATGGAATGCATCGATTTCCCTGATCCGCGGCGACTTGCCTCGGAACAGTGCGAAGGGTCATACATACTCGTCGAAATATTGTTGGTACTTGTGGATCAGACGGTCTCGCCGCCACGCTCGAAAACCGTCCCCGACGCCCGTTATTTCTCTAGCACCGGCGAGACGTTATCGGTCGGCCGGTTTCAGTTCGGCCTGCTGTGGGGCATGATCTGCCTATGCGTATTGCCTTGATCTGCGTCGGTCTCTTCGTCACTGCGGTAGCGGTTGGGGCAATTACGATTCGTCGCCTCGACCATGATGAGGCGGTTTGGCACGTCGATCCGCTCGTCGCAGCGAAGCCGAGCACGCCAAACTCGTATCGAGTCGGCCCTGATGGCACGACGGAAGCGGACGCAGTGGCGCCGAACTTCCCGCTTTCTGCTGCCGACCTGGCAGTCAAGTTCGATGCCATCGCCCGCGGCGCTGGCAGTGAGCTCGTCGGTGGCTCGGTAGCCGAAGGCCACGTTACCTATGTGCGGACCAGCCGCCTCCTCGGCTTTCCGGACTACGTGTCGGTGAAGTTCATCAAGATCGATGCAGCCAACAGCACGCTTGCGGTCTTCTCACGATCGCGCCTCGGCCAGAGCGATCTGGGGGTCAACAAGAAGCGCGTTGAGGCGTGGCTCACTCAGCTCAGTAGCTGAACTCAGGCAAACGATTACGCGAATGTTGCGCGCCGGTGCCCGCGATCAGGCAGGCTGACAAGATGCATGTCGTGATCGTCGGAGCTGGCGAGGTCGGCTGGTACCTCGCACAACGGCTCGGGGCCGAGGGCCACGACGTCGTCGTCATCGAGCAGAACGAGGCGATAGCTTCGGCCATCGCTGCCCAGCTTGATGTTCAAGTCGTTGTTGGGAGCGCGACGTTGCCGTCCACGCTCAAGGCCGCACGGATCGACCGCGCCGATCTCCTGGCAGGTGTTACGCAGAACGACGAGGTCAACCTCATTGCGTCGCTCCTGGCGAAAGAAGCGGGGGTCCCGCAGACCGTTGTCCGCATCCAGACCGAAGAACTTCGTGAAGAGAGCGGCGCACGGCTGCGCGAGATCATGCAGGCCGACGTGGTCATCGACCCCGACGCTGACACTGCCGACGAGATCATGGCGCTCACCCAGGCATCGGGCGCCGACGAGGTGTACCAAATGTCTGGTGGCGACCTGCTCGTCCTTGGCTGCACGATCGGCGAGGGTGCAGCGTTGGCCGGGAGCACGCTTGCCGAGATCGGTGCATCGTTTGAGCCCGACTGGCGCTTCCTTTTCGGAGCGCTGACGCGAAATGGAGAGACCGTCATACCCCGAGGCGATCAACGACTTGAGGCTGGCGATCACGTCCGAGTGCTGACCGACCGGAAGAGCCGTAACGAGATACTTGAATTACTCGGCGCTTCACACCAGCGAGCTCAGCGGGTCATGGTGCTCGGTGGCGGAGCCGTCGGTACACGCGTGGCCGAGCGGCTCGAAGCTGCTGGCGCCGATGTCGTCCTCGTCGAACAGGACATCGAGCGTGCTCGTGTGCTGAGCGCGAAGCTGCCGCGCGTCACAGTTGTGCAAGGCGACATTGAAGACACCGACATGCTGAACGAGGAGTCGATCACCGACAAAGACCTCGTGATCGCCGCCACGGGTGACGACGCGGCCAATGTGCTCGCGTGTGCCTTTGCCGCAACCGGCCGCAATACCTTCACCGTTGCCGTCATCCACCGGCTGAGTCTGCTGCCCTTGGTCCGCCAGTTTGGCATCGATGCCGCGCTCAGCCCGCGTACCGCGTCGGCTAACGCAGTGCTGCGTCACGTGCGCGGCGGAACCGCATCAGTTGCGACCTTCCTGGAAAGTGACATTGAGGTTGACGAGATCCAGATCGAAGCCAACTCCGAGGCCGACGGCGCCGTGGTTGCCGAGCTGCATCTGCCCCACTCGATCGTTCTTGGCGCGGTTATCCGGCCGGGAGAAGCCGGTCGCATCGTGCGCGGCAATACCATTCTTCATGCCGGTGACAACGTGGTGGTCTTCGCCCGCCCTGACTCGCTGCCAGCGCTGCGCAGGGCGTTCACCTCGGGGATGGACCATCGGTGAGCAATACCGAACCGCACGGTTCGCATCGGATTCACCGGCCTGACACCCATGCGCTGCTGAACCCGCGTGTCTCGGTTTTCGGTGATCGCGGCGAGCGGCTGTTTGCGCAGAAGCGACGACCTTCGCTCAGGCTGAACGTCGTTGGGCTCACACTCACCGTTGTCGGGGTCGGCATCGCCATTTCCGGCATTGTCGACGCAATCGATGGCGGTCCTGACGTCGTTGCACTGTTCGTCACCGGGGTCATCACGTCGATTGTCGGAGCGATCATGTGGCAGAGCACGGTTGCCCCAAAGCAGATCCGTGTGCTTGACGTGTTCACGACCGTCACCATCGCGTGGGTGACCATTGCTGCTGTCGGCGCCATCCCTTACCTGATCACGGGCCACTTTACCCGCGTCGACGATGCGCTGTTCGAAGCGATGTCTGGGTTCACGACCACTGGCGCAACGGTTACTCCCGACATCGAGGCCACGTCGAAGGGGCTGCTGTTCTGGCGGTCGATGACGCAGTGGATGGGTGGGATGGGCGTCATCGTGCTCGTCGTTGCGGTGCTCCCAACTGTTGGTTCGGGCGGCATGAGCCTGCTTGAAGCCGAAGCGCCTGGCCCCACCGGCGAACGGCTGACGCCGCGCGTCCGCGAAACAGCGCGACGGCTTTGGGCGGTCTACGTCGGCTTCACGGCGGCGATGGCCGTCGCGTACTTCGCCGCCGGGATGAGCGTCTACGACGCGGTCAGCCACTCTTTTACAACGGTCTCGACAGGCGGCTTCTCGCCGTACCAAGAGTCGTTCGGGCACTTCGAATCGGCTCTGCTCGAATGGATTTGTATCGTCGGCATGCTGTTGGCCGGTGGCAGCTTCACGCTCTACTGGCGTGCGCTGCGCGGCAACGTGAAGCCACTCTTGCGCTCCACCGAGTTCCACGTTTACCTGGCGTTCGTCGGCGCCATCACCCTGTGGGCCTTCGTGACCGCTGGGAACAACGGCGGTCAGTCGACCGGTTTCCGCGATGCGCTGTTCACGGCGGCGTCGACGGTGACCACGACTGGCTACGTGGCCACTGAATACGGCCTGTGGAGCCAGACGGCACAATCCTTGCTGCTGATTGCGCTGCCACTCGGAGCTATGGCCGGCTCGACCGCTGGTGGGATCAAACTGCTGCGTGTGATGGCTGTTTCGAGCTTCGCCCACCGCGAGGCGCTGAAGCACCTCCATCCGAAGCTGGTTCGACCAGTCCGCGTTGGCAGTGCGTCGTTGTCAGATGACGTGGCTGGAAAGGTGGTTGGGTTCCTGCTCCTGGCCCTGGTGATTTTTGGTGGTGGCTCGTTGGCCATCGCTGCGACAGGTCCGGACTTGATCACCTCGTTCTCTGCGTCGGCGACCTCGCTCGGCAACGTCGGCCCTGGCCTCGGCCTCCTGGACCACACTGGCGACTTCACGGTGATTCCGCCGGCCGGCCGTTGGATTGCAACGTTACAAATGCTCCTTGGTCGCCTCGAGATTTATCCGGTGATCCTGGCCCTCTCGGTTGTGACTCTCCGACTCCCTAAAAGAATCTTCCCGCGCCGGGGAGGCCGAGGTCGCATCCGGTGACCCGCACTTGGTTGCGCACAGATTCCCGCAGCCTCTGACGCCCGGCCCCGGGGCGGCACCCGTCCCTGCCGCCCAGACCCGCGTTTGATTCCTGCACCACGCGTTTGTGTGAGCGATTGCGGTGTTGGACCCAGGGATCGCTGACACCAAATGAGTGCTGGGTCACCGTGCAAACGCAGCGGAGAGACGCCTGAGCAAGGTGTCGGTCTCGTCCACGACATCGCGATATGTGAACTGATACTCCTTGAACCCGGCGTCAACGAGCGCGTGTATCCGGGCGGTGGCGTATGCGAGCTGCTCTGTGATGCGGTTGTGCCGATGGCCTCAGACCTTGACGACGGTGTCGGTCGCCGGAAATCAGAAGTCAACGCAGACGACTCGCTGCCGGGCTCGAACCCGTCGAATTCGTGGAGGGCGACGTCTGTTGGTTTGCCTCGCCCAGGCAACGCCGCCCCCGATGTCGAAGAGGAGTGCGGTGAGTTGTGCGGGTGGCCCGGTTCGTGCGCCGGGGAGGCAAAGCAGATGTGGGTGCCGGAGTGCGCTCTTCGTCGTTTGGGCGAGCTGCAAACCGGAACGAGGCCGCTTTTGCCCAGACAAAATAAATCTGGACAGGTAGCCGCGGTTGCTGGTGGCGTGCCTACCAGCTCGGGGCGAACCGAGAAATAATGGCGGCGAGATGGTAGGCGCGTTCGGCACCGCCGGCGTGTGCGTCGCTGCGCATCTCGTTTGAGGCGATCCGCAATGCGGCACCCATTGCTGCGTCGCTGCGTGAGGCGATGCGCAGAGCCGGCTTCAAAATTGCCGGGCGACCAAGGAACCGAGCCGAGAGGCGGCCGACTTTGCGATATCGACCGAGTTCCTCATCGAGGAGAAGCGAGTAGCGCTGCAGCGAGGTCGAGTTGCCAGTGGTCAAGGCCTCTTCGAGGACATCGGCGGCCAGTCGGCCCCCCAGGAAGGCTGCCTGGAGGCCGTCGCCATTAAACGGGTTGGCGGCGCCGGCAGCGTCACCGACGACGAGGAACGTCGGGCCCATCTTGGGCGCGACTGACCCACCGAGTGGCAGCCGAAGCCGCGTCGGCGCCTTCAGCCCCGCGCCAGGGTCGAAACCCCAGTCGTCGGCGATCGATGCACTAAAGGAGGCCAGGAGTTTCAGCGTGTTCAGGCTTTTGATATTTCGGTGGCTCGACAACACGCCCACACCGACGTTCACGCTGCCGTCGCCCATTGGTGCAATCCAGCCGTATCCGGCAACTGGTTGGCCCTTCGAGTCGGGGAGACCGAGCGACGTTTCGACCCAGGTTTCGCGTGTGCGTGGTGAATCGAAGTAGGTGCGCGCAGCAATCGCATACGGCCATTTACGTTCGCGGCTGGTGCCGAGCCCACGGCCAAACCGGCTGTTCGCGCCGTCGGCGACCACGATGAACCGGGCTCGGATGTCGCGAGTCCCGGTGATCTCACCGTCGGCGCCGACGAGTTGGACCGTCGCGCCACGAACAAATCCACGCTCGGCAATGGGCGAGACGGCTTCGTGACCCATCAGCAAGGTGGCGCCTGCCGCAACGGCACGATCACGCAGATGCTCATCGAGCCGGTCACGGCGTACGACGATGCCGTGCTGAGGGAAGTCGGGGTGTTCTGGCCACGGCGATTCGATTGCGTGGCGACCGTGGGTGAATCGGACTCCCTGCACGAGGTGTCCGCCAATTTGCGTCGGGTCAACCTGGATGTCGGAGAGTTCGGCAACTGCGCGCGGTGACAGCATGTCGCCGCACGATTTGTGGCGCGGTCCGCTGCGCTTCTCCACGATGGTGACGCAGTGCCCAGCGAGAGCTAGCCGGGTGGCGATGCTCGATCCGGACGGACCGCCACCAACGACAAGGACATCAGTTGAGCTGACGGACGTTGGGCTCGACACGAGGTTCAATTTGGCCCAAAGAGTTGTGTGCTGGCCGACGTCGACGCGTCGGCCGGATCAGCTACGACCAGGGATCGGCGCGGAACCGATCGGCGCGACTTTGATCATTGATTCGCCGACCGGGATCGGCTCGATTGCCTCATCGGAGGCAAGGACGACAGCACCGGTGGCGACCTCTTCAAACAGCACTGATTCTTCCGAACACCAGGTCTCGAACTCGGCTTCGTACTCTTGGCTGGTCGGGTCCGCACCACCAAGCGTGTAACGCTCGTGACAGATCACAGCGACGATTTCCTCGTCGGTGAGCTGACCACCGAAGCCCGGCATCACGCCTTGGACACCTGTTTGGTGTACGCCACCTTCGCGCTCCGGATTGCCGTAGACCTCGACACCCGCAATGTTGTACTGCTCAGTGCCGTAGTAGACGTAGCGGATCTGATCTTCGATGTTCGGAAACGTCTCGAGGACCGCGCCATCGGTGAAGGCGTAACCGACGCCACCGCCACCGCCAGCGCCGTGGCAGCCAGCGCAATTGTTGTACACCTCTGCGCCTTCGCCGAGTGGTCCGGCGGAAACTTCGCCTCCGTCGGTCAATGCACGCACGTACATAAAGCCCCACACGGGCATCAACGACAGCGTCGCCATTGCCCAGAACGGCACCTTGCGCCGCTGCTTATAGGCAGTGACATAATGCGGGTCGGGCTTCGGCGGCTTCGGGGCAGCTGGCTCGGCAGCGGCGGTGCGTGGGGCTGGCCCGCTTGGCGACGGAGGAGTCGTGGCCGGCGTGGCGGCTGCCGTCTTCGCAATGGCGCCAGCGGCAGGTGCTTCAGCTGAGGCGTCGTCGCCGCCCTGGCCGATTGCGGAGCGCCGCTCACGCGACCGCTTCAGGAGATGTTCGGGGATCTCAGTCACCGGGCAGATGATAGATGCAGAACAGCCGCTCGCGTGAATCTTGCGGGGTGACAATTTTGTCGGAACCCGTCTGACAGCTTTCCGCCACCGTGTGACATTTCCAGAGAACGCCTGTGCACTTTCGCACAACCTGGCGCGCGCAACACACTTGCCTGCCAGACTTCGTTAATTCTCCGACCATGAGTAGGCTGAGCGTTTGAAATCACGGGTGATCTGCTTGGCGCAGCATCACAGAACAACATTTGGCCTAACGAACAAATCCGCAGTACGAAAGCAACTCAGAGGACGTAACACCAACGATGATCGCAATCGATGTCTTGAAGTGGCCTGGTGTCAACCAGGCTTTCATCGTGTCCTTCGTGGCAGCCGTCGTTCTGACGTTGGCTGTCGTTCCGTACGGCAAACGACGTAAGAAGAGTCAGACCTTTACCTGGGGTGAAGCGATGCTTGCGAGCACCTATGCCTTCGGTGTCCTCTTCCTGACGTACGGCGTCGTCCCGCACCAGTGGGTTGACCATGCTGACAAGAATCTCGGCTGGTCGAAAGACAAGCTGATGTTGGGCCCCGGCCAGATCCTCAAGCCGCAGTCGCTCGGTGGCTGGAACCCGATCACCCTGCAGTACGAAGCATTACGCGACATTGTCGTTGTGCTTATCCACGCCATCTTCTTCGGCCTGAACGTCTTCGTCGTTGTCTGGTGGCAGAACCGTGGTAAGGAAGTTCAGAAGGAACTTCCGATGTCCTCCTACGGTCGCCCCCTCATCAAAAAGGCCTGATCCGATATGGCAAAGACTGACGCAAATCCACCGATGATGCCGTTCACTGACGACTACTCGTTGGTGGAGGTTGACGCTGACTACCTCAGTAAGGCTGTGAAGCCGAAACAGTTCATTCACATCGATCAATCCGAATGCATTGCCTGCGAGGGCTGCGTTGACATCTGTCCGTGGAAGTGCATCCACATGGTCAGCACGTCTGCGGTGACCGAGGCCATCGGCACCGAACAGCCGGGCACCGATCCGTCCGATGCGTTCATGTTCACGATCGACGACGATATTTGCACACGCTGTGCGCTGTGCGTCGATCGTTGCCCGACCGGGGTCATTATCCTCGGCAAGGTCGGCTCCGCGACGGCTGCCGGCGATTCCCACATGCGTACCAACAACCATGGCTACGGCTATGGCATGAGGCTCTGAGAGAAAAATCATGTCTAAAACGATTGACGACAAACCGCGCCCGACAGTGAAGGACCGCGTGAACCAGGCGGTCGATGCAACTCAGGGGAGCCAAGCCTGGAGCTCGATCTTCCGGCCGGGATCCATTTTCCGTAAGGGCTACACCGACAGCCCGCGAAATCGCTCGTACGTCATTATGAACTCGGTGCTGTATCACTTGCATCCGGTGAAGGTGAAGCGTCACGCCGTCAAGGTGTCGTACACCCTCTGTCTCGGCGGCCTCAGCTTCTTCTTGTTCATCTTGCTCACGGTCACCGGCATCTTCTTGATGTTTTTCTACCGTCCCGAGGCAACTGCTGCTTGGAACGACATCCAGAACCTGCAGACCTCTGTCACCTTCGGCCTGTTAGTAAGAAACATGCACAGATGGGGCGCTCACTTGATGGTGCTCGCCGTGTTCCTGCATATGGCTCGAGTCTTCTACCACGGTGCCTACAAGGCGCCGCGGGAATTCAACTGGGTGATTGGTGTCATCCTTCTCACCCTCACCTTGCTCCTTTCGTTCACCGGCTACCTCCTCCCATGGGACCAGTTAGCACTGTGGGCGGTGACTGTGGGTACCAACATGATGGGCTACACGCCTGTGTTTGGTAACGAGGTCAGATTCGTCTTGTTGGGTGGTGCTGAGATCGGCTCCGAGACCTTGCTGCGCTGGTACGTGCTGCATGTCTTGTTCCTGCCGTTCATCATCGTCATCTTCATGGCGATCCACTTCTGGCGAGTCCGGAAAGATGGCGGTATTTCCGGTCCGTTGTGATCTGGATCTGACCTCCGAAAGATTTGTGATGTTGAATGTCTGTGTCCTTGAGAACCAGGGACGGAAAGATGAAGGGACGAGCTCATGACCGAGATCCCAGAGCATCTGCTGAAGCGGGCGCAAGCTGCCCGTGAGAAGTCCGCAGATGCATCGGCTGCCGCCGAACCGGCAGCAGCCAGCAGTGAAGGTGCCGCGCCAGCAGGCGACTCGCGTATTCCTGAAGCGCTGTTGAAGCGCAGCCAGGCTGCGAAGGCGTCAAAGGGTGAGGCCCCGACCGCCGACGCTGCCCGTGGTGGCGGCGTTGCGGTTGCTGACAAGGTCGGCGCTGTCGTTGCTGCGGCTCCCGCCGGTGGTGGCGTTCCTGTTGGTGCGGGCCCAGGCGGTCATACGCAACGCCTCCTGACGGTCGTCAAGTCTGGTTCCATCCAGGACGTCAAGGCCACCCCGGTCGACAAGGTGCATACCTGGCCGCACCTTCTGGCAGCCGAGTTCGTTGCCGCCCTGGCAATGACGGCGTTCACGTTCATTTTCTCGGTGTTCGTCAACGCTCCGCTTCTGCAGCTCGCCAACACCAACGCAACGCCGAACCCGTCGAAGGCCCCTTGGTACTTCCTCGGTCTGCAGGAACTGCTCACGATGTTCCACCCCATGGTGGCCGGCGTGACCCTCCCCGGCGTCGGCGTGATCTTCTTGATCCTCGCTCCGTTTGTCGATCGCAACCCGTCGATCAAGCCCGAAGATCGCAAGTTTGCCACGTCACTGATGACTGTGCACCTGATGTTCTGGGCTGTGCTTGTCATGATCGGTTCATTCTTCCGAGGCCCTGGTTTCAACTTCGTGTTGCCCTGGGTCGACGGCCTGTTCTTCGAGCTCTGAGTCATCTCAGAGCCCCCTTGAGTACGTAGAAAAGACAGCAAAGGAGTTCCCCCATGAGTACCGCAGCAGTGATCGCCCTCGCAATCGGCTTCGTCGTGATTCTTGGCGCCATATCGTTCGCGACGCTCGCTCGCAAGAGCGACGTACGCGGCGCAGGTGCCCTGTCCGGCGAATCAGTCAAACGCGACAAAGCAAGCCGCAGCGCCACGGGTGTCGATGCCGCGGCAGCAGCCTCGACTCGTTCCGGCGCCGATGCCGAGGCTGAGGGCGTCCAAGCCCGCAGTAAGGAATTGGTCCAGGTCGGCGCCGAAGAAGCAACCCTGATTCCGTGGATTCCGCCGGACCCCGAAGCCATCGGCGTGTCACGTCGTCAGTTCTTCAACCGTGCGACCATCACGCTCATGAGCGCCGGTATTGCATCCTTTGCGGCCGCCTCCTTCGTGGCGTTCCTGTGGCCCACGGGCACGGGTGGCTTCGGCGGCAGCGTTGCCGCTGGCAAGCTCGACGCCATTAAAGCTGGCATCAAGCAGGGTGGCGGCTTTTTCTACGTCCCCGAAGCGAAGTCGTGGATTACTGCGTACCCGATGGAGGGGCTGCCAGCAGCCCGTACGGTCTACCCAGCCAACCTTCTTGTCGGTATGGAAGCCGGAATTGTTGTGCTGAGCCAGAAGTGCCCACACCTCGGGTGTCGTGTGCCTGAGTGCAAAACTAGCCAATGGTTCGAATGCCAGTGCCATGGCTCGCAGTACAACCGTGTTGGCGAAAAGAAGGGCGGCCCCGCACCACGCGGAATGGACCACTTCCCCGCCGTGATCTCGCCGAGTGGCGACGTCTCAATCGATACTGGCATGAACGTGACCGGTGCCGCGATCGGTGTGAATACCACCGGTCAAGAAGCTGAAGGTCCGCACTGCACGGGTGGAGACGAACACTGATGATTTTGGCCACAACTACGGGAACAATCGCTGTTATCAGCGTCGTCTTCATAGCGATCGGTTGGGTTGTTTACGGCATTTTCAATGTCGTGGCAGGTCGCAAGGAGGTGGGCTCGGAAATCGAGCTCGCCGCCAACCGCAAAGAGTACTTCGACGACGAAACGCTTGAAGGCTCGCGACTCGAGCGCGTGCAGCTCTTTGGTGTGCTGCTGCTCGCACTCATTGTTGTGATGCTGCCGGCGTACTGGATTTTCGAGCCCAGCCGTCAGGCAGGCGCCGAAGAGGGTTGGAACAACCGATATGCCAGCTGGGGGTCGCAACTTTTTGCTTCGACCGCTGACGGTGGCTTCAATTGTGCGGGCTGTCACGGCGGCATGGGCGGCGTTGGCGGCGAAGCCCCCTTTACGGTGACCGACAACCTGACCGGCGAAATCACTGCCGTCAACTGGAAGGCGCCGTCGATCAACACGGTGTATTATCGTTTTGACGAATCAGAGATTGAGTTCATCCTGAATTACGGCCGTCCGTTCTCGCCAATGTCGCCGTGGGGTCTTGTCGGCGGTGGCCCGATGAACAGCCAGCAGATCGACAACGTGCTCGAATACCTCAAGTCGATCCAGCTCCCACGCGAGGACTGCGGAGTCGGCGAGGTCGAAGCCGTGCGTTTCTACGGTCAAGAACTCTGCCAGAGCGGAACGGTGCCAGAGAAGATTGCCAGCGACATTCAGGCGTCAATCGATGGCGCAATCGAGGCGGGCGAAGCGTCCAGCGTCGGTGAGGCCGTCTTCAACCTCGAACTTGGCAGTGGTGCGTACAGCTGCGCTCGTTGTCACACGCAGGGTTGGAGCTACGGAGATCCTGGTCAAACAGGCCAGGGTGCGTACGGCTGGAACCTCACCGGCGGCGCCACGAACAGCCACTTCAACAACGAAGCCGACATGATTGACTTCTTGAAGAATGGATCTGAGTTCGGCAAGGTCTACGGTAATCAGGGTCAGGGCAGTGGTCGGATGCCTGGTTTCGGTGCGATGCTCACTGACGAGCAAATCGCAGCAGTCGTCGAGTACGTACGGAGTTTGTGAACAACATGTCATTGTTGGCAATTGGATGGGACCCGGAACTCCGCGGTCTTCTTACGGTCATCATGGGCGTTGTCGTCCTGATGGGCAGTATTTATATGATCATGGCGACGAACATGGGCTCGCGCCTTTCGTTCCTCGTCACGCTCACCGGCCTCATGGGTTGGATGGCCCTGATGGGTGCAACCTGGTGGATCTATGGGATTGGCCTCAAGGGACCTGAGCCGTCTTGGGCGGCAATGCCTGGCCAGACCATTATTCAAGACGTTCCGGCGCTGCGCAGCGCTGGGGTACTTGTTAGTCTCCCAGATGGCTACGAAGACGCACCTCTCAGTGAAGTGGACGAGCTCGTCGAGCAGCAGTTTTTTGACGAGGGCTACATCAAGATCTTGGCGGGGGATGCGGCATACGGCCAGGCTCAGGCCGCCGCCACTGCGTATATCGAAGAAGATGGTGCTCTCGCCGCAGGCCAATACGAGGTCACTGAGGTTTTCGATATCGGCGGCGAGCGCTATCCGCTCATTGCTGGCAACGAGTCCTTGGACTTCATCGCGTTCTTCCACAAGCCGCATTACAGCGTTGTCGAAGTGTCGCCGCTGGTCCCTGTCCGCACAGAGCCAGGCCGAGCGCCGGCACTCGCCGAGATCGACGAAGCTGGGCAGCGACAGTATGTCTATATGGTCCGCGATCTGGGTGCGAAGCGTCAGCCCGCTGTTGTGTTGACCATCGGTGGTGGCGCGATTTTCCTTGCACTTTGCTACCTCTTGCACCGTCGTGAGCGCATTTTGACTGACAACCTTTCCACCGCTGTCGCCACGGCATAGGCAGGCTTTTATGGCGCAATACCTCCCGATCATCATTCTGATGTTTCTGGCGATCGCCTTCGGTGGCATCAGCTTTGTCGCATCGCGAGTGCTCGCACCAAGCCGTCCGTCAACAGCCAAGGAAGCTCCGTACGAGTGCGGGATCGTCCCGACTCGCGACTTGCCTGAGCGTTTCCCGGTCAGCTTCTACATCGTGGCGATGTTGTTCATCATGTTCGATATCGAGATCATCTTTCTGTACCCGTACGCCGTCGCTGGCGCCTCGCTCGGGTTCTACGGTTTCTGGGCGATCCTCGCCTTCTCTGTGGTCTTCTTTCTCACATTCGTGTACGAAGTAGCGCGCGGCGGCCTTGACTGGGGACCGCTCCACACATACCGGAGCCTTGAGGCCGAAGCCGCCATCGTCTCTCCCGAGCGCACGACGGCTTCAACCATTCGACGTGTCGGTACCGAAGGTCGTCTGCCGAGAAGCGACGAATCACCTGACCACGAAGCCGCATAGACCGCCCAGCGGTCGCGACAGTCCGAACGCCCCCGAGAGCCATAGGAGTCACAACATGGGCATCGTCAACGATGTGCTCGACGACGGAATCGGTGGGATCGCGCACAACGTCATCACCGCCAAGCTGGAAGATCTCGTCAACTGGTCGCGTTCTCGCTCGTCTTGGCCGGCGTCGTTCGGTCTTGCGTGCTGCGCGATCGAAATGATGGCCACAGGTGCGGCGCACTACGACATCTCCCGCTTCGGCATGGAAGTGTTCCGTGCTTCGCCCCGTCAGGCTGACATCATGATCGTCGCCGGGCGCGTGAGCCAGAAGATGGCTCCTGTTTTGCGGCAGGTGTACGACCAGATGATGGAACCCAAGTGGGTCATCTCCATGGGCGTCTGCGCGAGCTCTGGCGGGATGTTCAACAACTACGCCATCGTGCAGGGCGTCGACCAGATCGTGCCTGTGGACGTCTATGCCCCCGGCTGCCCGCCCACCCCTGAAACGCTGATCCACGCGATCGAGACGTTGCACGGTCTGATCGAGAACGAAGAGATCCTGAAGCGCCGTGCGGTCTCCGGTCAGGGTGCAAATATCCACGTTGAGCACATCGATGTCACGTCGACACCAGTGCTCCTCGGAATGAAGTCATGAGCGACAACGTCACCGCCAATGAAGCAGGCGTGGACGAGGCAGGCGACGAAGCTCCCGTCGTTCCGCCGACCATTCATGGTTGCCCCGCGACGGAATCGCATGGCCAAGAAGTCATCCATGCCAGCGCCGAGCAGTACCTCGACGTCGTGAAGGCTCTCGCTGACGAGGGCTACGTCATGTGTATCGACTTGTGTGGCATCGACTATTTGGAGTTCATGCATCGTGCGCTTCCTGCCGACATCGAACCCCAGCGGTTCGAAGTTGTGGTCAATCTTCTCGACATGGGTCAGCGCCGCCGAACACGGCTGCGTGTCCAGGTGTCCGAGGCTGATCCGACGGTTCCGTCGCTCTTCAACATTTACCCGGGCACTGAGGCCATGGAACGCGAGGCCTACGACATGTTTGGCATCCTGTTCTCCGATCACCCCGATCTGACACGAATTCTGATGCCCGAAGACTGGGAAGGCCATCCGCTCCGCAAGGACTACGAAGTCGGCCGGATCCCAGTGCAATTCAAGGGAGCCAACGCATGAGCACCACCGAAGAGGAACTCACTGGCCAGCTGGTCGATGCGACGGACGGAGGAGACGCCACCGAAGAGGCTCTTGACCCGTCGATTCGCACTGCCTCCAGCACCGACGATCTCGGTACTAACTATCACTTGTTCGTCGCCGGCACCGACGAAGGCAATCAGAAGCTGAAGCCACGCAGCCAGACCACAGCACGTGAGCTGATGCGCGAAGTCGGATCTGTGTTGCGCATGTCCGAAGCCGATGCAGCCAACTTGGGCGAGCTTCCTGACGACCCCGAAGAAGATCAGACGATGATCATCAACATGGGTCCGCAGCATCCGTCCACCCACGGCGTGCTCCGTTTGATGCTTGAACTCCAGGGCGAAACGGTGCTTCGCTGTAAGCCGATTATCGGTTACTTGCACACGGGCATGGAAAAAACTGCGGAGCAGCTCACCTTCATGCAGGGCGGTACCAACGTCACCCGTATGGACTACCTCAGTCCGCTGAACAATGAGCTTGTTTTCTCGATGGCCACCGAGAAGCTCCTGGGTATCGACGGCGACATCCCCGACCGTGCTGTGTGGATTCGCATGCTGCTCTCCGAGCTGAACCGCATGTCCAGTCATCTGCTGTTCATGGCAACCAACGGCATGGACCTCGGCGCCGTGTCGATGATGATCTACGGTTGGCGTGAGCGCGAAGAAGTGCTGCGGTTCTTCCAAGAGGTCACAGGCCTCCGGATGAATCACAACTACATCCGCCCCGGCGGCCTCGCAGCCGACCTGCCTGCCGGCTGGCGTGACGGTGTGCTGCGGATCCTTGACCTGCTGCCGCCTCGCCTCGACGAGTACGACATCTTGATGACCGGACAGCCGATCTGGCGCGAGCGTCTGCAGGGCGTCGGTGTTATCACGCCCCGCGAAGCACTTGCGCTCGGAGCCACCGGCCCCATCCTTCGTTCGACCGGTGTCGAGTGGGACCTCCGCCGCGACCAGCCGTACCTGCACTACGACGAACTTGAATTCGACGTCGTGGTCGGCTCCTACGGCGATGCATTCGATAGGTACGCAATCCGTCTCGCTGAGATTCGTGAGTCGATGGTGCTGGTTCGCCAGATCCTCGAACGGATCCCCGAGGGCGACTATCGCATCCAGAACAAGAAGGTGACGCCACCGCCTCGTGCGCGCATCGACGAGTCAATGGAAGCGCTGATCCACCACTTCAAGATCTTCACCGAAGGCTTTAAGGTGCCGGAAGGTGAGGTCTACGTGGGAATCGAGAGCCCTCGCGGTGAAATTGGCTGCTATATCGCTTCCGACGGTGGCCCGAATCCATACCGCCTGCACATGCGCGACTCGTCCTTCGTCAACATCCAGTGTTTGCCGCACATGATGCGTGGAGGCCTCGTCGCCGATGCGGTGGCGATCATCTCCTCAGTTGATCCTGTTCTCGGCGGCGTCGATCGATGACCGCGTTTTCGTTCTGCGACATTATTTCGTTTACAGGAGCTGGCTCATGAGCCGTTTGTCTGACCACAACGTGGTCATTGCTAAAGAGATCATCGGGCACTACCCGAAGCAGAAGTCGGCGCTGATCCCGCTGGTCCATCTCAGCCAAGAGCAAAACGGGTACGTCACCAAAGACGCGATGCGCCATGTCGCCGAACTGATCAACGTCACCCCGGCCGAAGTGCTCGGTACAGCCTCGTTCTACGAGATGTTTAAGTTCGAACCCGTGGGTAAGTATGTCGTCAACGTCTGCACGACGCTCTCGTGTGCGTTGCTCGGCGCCGGCGAACTGCTGCACCACGCCGAAGTGAAGCTGGGCATCCGGGCTGGCGGCACAACTGAAGACGGGCTCATCACACTCGAACCGGCCGAGTGCCAGGCGGCATGCACCGAGGCCCCGTGCCTGCAGGTCAACTACCGGCATAAGTACCGCGTGTCCCATGACGACTTCGACCAGCTGATCGATGATCTTCGGTCCGGCAAGCTCGAATCCGAGATTCCTTCCCATGGCACACTCGGCCTGCAACGCCAACACATCCCCGACGACAAGGGCGTGGGTGCAGTGCATCCCGACCACGTCACCGGCGGTCCGGTTTGGATCCCCATCTCAGAACCAGAGGCATCCAAGTGAGCCACCCCACGAATTCTCCAGGCGCCGAGACGCACGATTACATCCCGGGTTTTTACCTCGGTGATCGCCCGAAGGTGGTCACGTCGCGCTTCGAGTACGAAGACAGTCACACTCTTGAACGGTTCCTCGCGACCGACGGCTACGAAGGCCTCAAGAAATGTCTGGCCATGTCGCCGCAGGAGATGCACGACGAAGTGCGCAACTCCACGGTGCTCGGCCGTGGCGGCGCCGGCTTTCCGGCTGGCGTCAAATGGGGGTTCACCCCGCAGGGCGTGTGGCCGCGCTACCTCGTTGTCAATGGTGATGAGTCGGAACCTGGTACCTACAAGGACCGCCTCCTCATGGAACGCGATCCACATCAGTTGATCGAGGGCTGTCTGATTGCGTGCTATGCCGCCGGTCTGTCGCAATGTTTCTTGTACGTCCGCGGCGAGATGGCCCTCGCTCAAGAGCGCATCGCCGTGGCGCTCAACGATGCATACGCCGCTGGATACATCGGCAAGAACATCCTGGGCTCTGACTTCTCCGTCGACATTGTGCTGCACTGGGGCGCAGGCGCATACGTCGTTGGCGAAGAGACTGCCTTGATCGAGTCGCTCGAAGGTGAGCGCGGTATGCCGCGTCTGAAACCGCCGTTCTTTCCCGCAGCCGTTGGCCTGTACGGCAAGCCAACCATCGTCAACAACGTCGAGACGCTCGCCAACCTCCCATTCGTCGCCATCAACGGTTCGGCTGCTTACACGTCGATCGGGACTCCCACTTCTCCCGGTACCCGTATGGTTGCTGTGTCAGGGCACGTGAAGCGGCCCGGTGTGTACGAGATCATCAACGGCTCGACCACGTTTCGCGACATCATCTACGGCGACGAATTCAGCCAAGGAATCCGCGACGGCAACGACATTAAGGCGTTTGTGCCCGGTGGCGGTTCGGCACCGTGGTTCGTCGAAGACCAGCTGGACATCCCGTTCGAAGGCAAGCAGGCAAGTGCCGCCGGTTCGATGCTCGGGTCGGGCGCCATCATCGTGATGGACTCCACCACCGACATTCCGCACGCTGCGTACACGCTCACGAAGTTTTACGCCCACGAGTCATGTGGCAAATGCACGCCGTGCCGCGAAGGCGGTACGTGGCTCATGCGAATGCTCGAACGAGTCATTGCCGGCCATGGCACCGACGCCGACCTCGACCAAATGCGTGAAGTCGGCCAGACGATCTGCCCAGGCGATATGCCGCACGCATCGAGTGAGCGACTCGGTCTTGAAGCTGTGCCATTCCCTTACAAGATGACCACGATCTGCTTTGTCGGTCCGTCCGCCTGGGCGCCGTTGCATTCCGCCCTCACGCTGTTCCCCGAAGAGTTCGATGCGCGCGTCGCCAAGGTGCCCAAGCGAATCTCCATCCCCGTCACTGCACTCTCAGGAGCTGACGCATGACTGATGTCGTCGAAGACGAAGAAATTCTCGAAGAAGCGCCTGAGCCAGAGCCCGACCCTAACGCTGTACAGGTCACGCTGAATGGTCGCGCAATCACCGCGCAGAAGGGCGATCTCGTCATCGCGGTCGCCGAAGGGAACGGCGCAACGGTTCCGCACTTCTGTTACCACCCCCGAATGAGCTCGGTCGGCATGTGCCGCCAGTGCCTCGTCGAGATCGACACCGGCCGCGGTATGCAGCTCGTGCCGTCGTGCATGATCACCGTGTCGCCTGACATGAAGATCGACACCGAGTCGCCGACGGCCAAGCGGGCTCAAGAAGGGATGATCGAGCTGCTGCTCGCCAACCATCCGCTCGACTGTCCGATCTGCGACAAGGGCGGCGAGTGCCCGCTCCAAGATCAGTCGATGTCGCACGGCCCCGGCGAGAGTCGGTTCGTCGAAGAGAAGCGTCACTTCGAGAAGCCGATCCCGATCAGCGACCTCGTGCTGCTCGATCGTGAGCGTTGCATTCTCTGCGACCGCTGCACGCGTTTCGCTGACGAAGTGGCTGGCGACAAGCTGATTGTTTTCACTGAGCGCGGCAACAACACGCAGGTGATGACCTTTCCGGACGAGCCGTTCGCTTCCTACTTCTCGGGCAACACCGTCCAGATCTGCCCGGTCGGGGCGCTCACCGCCGAGCCGTATCGATTCAAGGCCCGTCCGTGGGACCTCGAACAGCAAGAGTCCACCTGCACCACGTGTTCGGTTGGTTGCCGCACAATTATTCAATCAAGCCGTGACGAACTGCTCCGGTACCAAGGCGTCGACTCCGACCCGGTGAACCACGGCTGGCTGTGCGATCGCGGTCGCTTCAACTTCGAAGCCGTCAGCTCCGAGCATCGTCTTTCTGATCCAATGATCCGCACGGACGCTGGCCTGACTGAAACCACCTGGAACGGTGCCATGGCGACCGCCAGCACTCTCATCCGGGAGGCGCTTGCCAACGGTGGTCCCAAGAGCATCGCGATTCTCGGGGGCGCACGCGGCAGCAACGAAGATGCATTCGCCTGGGGCCAGCTCGCCGACACAATCGGCACTCCGTACCGAGATGCGCAACTCGGCGACGGCCTGCCTGCCGAAGTCCTCGGGTTGAACCGTGCCACGATCGACGAAGCGGCAAACGCCTCGACGATCGTGCTACTCGGTCCCGATCTCAAAGAAGAGTTGCCGGTCCTCTACCTCCGTCTTCGTGACGCAGCCGAGAAGAAGCGCAGCAAGATTGTCGAGTTCTCCGCCACCGATACCGGCCTCACTCGGTATGCGTGGA
>JBLIMF010000032.1:0-19381 GCA_047638615.1 Gammaproteobacteria bacterium | reverse complement strand
ACCGCAAGCGTCGCGAACAACAACGGTGCTGTTGCCGTGCACGGCTGCGGCGGCAGCCCGCAAGCTGCTTGTGAGATGACCAAAATCTTTGAACTCGCCGTACAAGGCGAGTTCGATACCGACTGTGCGACACGACGGAACGAACATGGTGACGACGCGTTGAATCATCCGTTGCCGCGCACTGGCGATCAACGTAAATTTGATGCCCTCCACCACATCTTTGTGGCCTGGGCAACCGTGCCCGCTGATGGCATCGCACCGGTTCCGTTGGTCAACATTTTGTTCGACCACATCTCAGCCGGCAACGCCCTGTTCGAACACGGCCTCGTCGAGGACCCCAACGTTTTTGGGTTGCCCGACAACGTGTTTACTGCTGCCGCGGCAGACGTGTCGAAGCGGCGGTGTGAAACGACGACCGGCACGTCGGTGCATCGCGATGTCGCTCTCCGGGCGTTGCTTGCCGGGCGGCTCCGGCGGGTGGTTGTTGATGCTGACAGTGTCGTGATCGACCTCGGACGCACCCAACGACTTTTCGGGGGCAAAGCACGCGAAGCCGCGCAACTGTTGGTCACCACCTGCACTCACCGGGGCTGCGATATTCCGGCAACACTCTGCGACGTCGACCACCGCAACGAATGGGCTGGCGATGGTGGCCCGACTGACCAGGCCAACGCGATGCCGCTCTGCGGATCTCACGACCGATGGAAACACGCCAACAAAATCCGGAGTCGCCGTGCCGCCAGCGGCCGGCTCTTCCTCATCAAACCCGACGGCACCACCGTCCTCCCCGTCGGCGCCCGCGAACCCGACTGGGCCGAACCACCACCAGCCGGAACCGCAGCCGGAACCGCACCCAAAATCGCACCCGGACGGTCTCCGGTCACAAACTCGCCGACCAAAAGCGATCCGTGGGCGCACGTCGCCAACTCCGTCCAATATGGCGAAGCGACGGTCACGATTCAACCGCACCCCGACGCTCCGCACCTGTACTGGTTCGACGGACAGGACTTGCACCAGTATCAAGAGTGATCGCAGGCTCCCACGGTGTCAGCGGGCCAACGGTTGTCGAGATCCATTTACTGAGCGTCGGTGCCGACCGTGATCACCGTCTTGCCGTGACCTTGGCCGGCATCGAATGCTCGGATGGCTGTGGCTGTTTCGACCAGTGAAGCGCGTTGACCGATGGCGGGGACGATGTCGCCAGCGGCAAGCATGTCGATGAGCGGGTCGATGTAGATGCGGCTCTCGCTGCTGATGAAGAACGTCATACGTTGCTTGACGAACATCGACAGCGCCATAGCGCGCAGGTTGCGGCCGATGCCGCCGGTGAAGTTGCCGCCGTCTTCGCCGCCGACGATCACGTGTGTGCCGCGCTCGGTGAGGAGCGCGCGCAGCGTCCGCAACTTCGTGCGGCCGCCGATATCGATGATGAGATCAAAGCGCTCGCTGACGTCCGCAAGTGCGGTTGCTCGGTAGTCGATCACGGCATCTGCGCCGAGTGCCGTAACGAAGTCGAGCTTCGATTCGCTCGCCACGCCGGTGACCGTGGCCCCGAGCGCCTTTGCGATCTGCACGGCGAAGGACCCGACGCCACCGGACGCGCCGATGACCAGCACGCTCTGGTCGGCCTCGAGACGTCCAACCGTCGTGAGCGCTTGCAGCGCGGTGATGCCTGAGATCGTCGAGGCAGCAGCCTGCTCGAAGCCAAGGTTTGTCGGTTTCAGCGACAGCTTGCTGTTGTCGGCAAGGGCGAGTTGAGCAAACGAACCCTTGGCAATACCCATTACTTCGTCGCCTGGCACGAAGCGTTGGACTGATGACCCGACGGCCACGACTCGGCCGGCAACGTCCATGCCGAGCACCGGGTTCTTCGGCTTGAGCACCCCGAACCCGGCGAGCCGGAGGAGGTAGGGGGTTCCGGTCATCAGGTGGCAGACGCCGCGGTCGAGGCCAGCAGCAACCACGTTGATGAGCACCTCGTTCGGCCCCACCTCGGGCACAGGGATCTGCTCGACTTTGAGTGTCTCGGCCGGACCGTAACGGCGTTGCACGACCGCACGCATGCTGGTCGGTGTCGGTGTCGGTGCGAACTCTGGGGCCGCCCCGACATGCTCGGTGGCTGGTGTGATGGTGCGTGACATGTGGACTCCCTCGCCCTTGTCGTACTAAGTACGAATGAGTTGGTGACGGTACTCGTACTAAGTACGATACGCAAGCAAAGTTGGCCGAAGGAGACGCGTGACACATTCTGAAACAGCGGCCAAGCGGCCTCGGCTGACAGCCGATCGGGTGCTGGCCGGGGCGCTCGCGCTCGCCGACGAGATTGGCATCGACGATTTCACCATCCGTGGTCTCGCTGACATTCTCGACGTCAAGCCGATGACGATCTATCACCACATCCCGAGCAAGGAAGCAATCATCGACGGCATGGTCGACCTCGTCTTCTCTGAGATCGGGGAACCCGACGCGGCACTCGAATGGAAGGCAGCGATGCGCGGCCGGTGCGCATCCGCCCGGGTTGTTCTCGCGCGCCATCGATGGGCGACGCCGTACATGGAGTCTCGAACTTCGCCGGGCGCGGCGACACTGGCACACCACAACGCGGTGCTCGGCTGTCTGCGTAGCGGCATGTCGATCGAGATGACCGCGCATGCCTACGCAATGCTCGACGCCTTCGTCTACGGGTTCGCACTCCAGGAATCGACATTGCCCGCGACGGCTGGCAAAGAGATGGCCCAGCTTGCCGCCGAGATGTTTGAACACTTTCCCGTCGACAAATATCGGCACCTCGCCGAGTTCACGACCGAGCACGTCATGCAGCCCGGGTACGACTTCGCGGACGAATTCGACTTTGGGCTTGACCTCATTCTCGACGGACTCGAACGGGCGGCCGCGTCCCAGTGACATCGCAGTGGCATCGCGGTCTGCCCAGTGATTCCGAACATGGGCACGCAAATGCCCAAGAGCACGCTCAGCTTCATGAGTGAGACAGTGGAACTGCAAGCCAGCAACAACGTTGCGATGCACTGGTAGGTCACTGAGAACGGGGCCGGCGTTCGGCCGAGCGTGGATCTTTGCGTCCTCGACGCGCTCGCTACTCGAAGCGTGGTGACGCGTGGCCGAAGGTGAGGTTGTCGGGGTTGAGGTCGGGGTTGGCGACGAGCACCTCGCACTCCATCTGATCGGGGTCGCGGAAGAACATTGACAGCTTCCTTCCGAACACCGTCACGACGCGGTCGGCGGCCCCCGCGTCGATGAGCCGCTCGCGAATTTGACCGAACGACTCCAGGTCAGCTGCGTGTAGTCCGATGTGATCGAGCCGTCCGCGGCCGAACATCGGGGTCTGCTTGTCTGCTTCATGGTTCCCCTCGATCTCGAACACATTGAGCTCGCTGCCAGGGCCGAGATTGATGATGATCATCCGAGGTCCACCTGGGAACTCGGGACCGTCGTGTTCAATCGTCGCGTCAAAGACATCGATATAGAACTGCTTGAGTCGATCACCATCGTTCGTGATGGTGGCGACGTGGTCTATTCCTTGGAGCAACATGGTCCTTCTCTCGGTCTCTGTCTCTGGGCTCGATATTTCTGATCCGGGCTGACGTCGGATCAGTTCGTGTAGCCGGAGTATTTGATGCCACTGAGCTTGGCCATTTTGTCGTCCCAGGTCGCAAGGTCGTTGGTGTTGAGCTTTGACAGATGATCGTGGCCGCAGGCGCGGGCCATGACCGACATGAGTTCGACGGAGGCATTGAAGAAGGTTGCAAGGCGTTGTGCTGACGAGGCGATGTCGAGTCGTGCGCGGAGCTCGGGTTTTTGCGTTGCGATTCCTGCGGGACAGTTGTTTGTGTTGCACATGCGTGCCCCGACGCAGCCGATTGCCTGCATGGCCGAGTTCGACAGCGCGACACCGTCGGCGCCGAGTGCCATGGCCTTGACGAAGTCGATGGGCACCCGAAGCCCGCCGGTGATGATGAGTGTGACGCGCCCGCTGGCGCCAGCTTCGTCGAGCGCTCGGCGGGCTCGCGCGAGGGCCGGAATTGTAGGGACGCTGATGTGGTCTCGGAACATTTCGGGGGCGGCGCCCGTCCCACCGCCGCGCCCGTCGAGGATGATGTAATCGACGCCCGAGTCGAGCGCGAATCCGATGTCGGCTTCGATGTGGTTGGCGCTGAGTTTCATTCCGATTGGGACCCCGCCCGAAAGCTCGCGAACGCGGTCGCCGAAGCGTCGGAAGTCATCGACTGTGTGGAGGTTGGTGAACGTCGACGGCGACACCGCTGGCTTGCCTGCTTCGATGCCGCGCACGTCGGCAATCTTGCCGATGTTCTTGGACCCGGGGAGGTGGCCGCCTGTACCGGTCTTGGCGCCTTGGCCGCCCTTGAAATGGAAGGCCTGAATGTTGGTGAGGAGTTCCTCGCGGTAGCCGAACTGGGCGCTTGCAAGTTCGTAGAAGTAGCGGCTGTTGGCCTGCTGCTCTTCGGGGAGCATCCCGCCCTCGCCCGAGCAAATGCCTGTACCTGCCAGCTCGGCTCCCTGGGCCAATGCGATTTTGGCCTCTTCGGAGAGGGCGCCGAAACTCATGTCAGAGACGAACAACGGAATGTCGAGGCGCAGCGGCCGGTCGGCATCGGGGCCGATGACCAGTTCGGTTCCCACTGCCACATCGTCGAGCAGCGGCTTGGTTGCCATCTGTGCGGCCATGATCTGGATGTCGTCCCAGTGCGGCAGGTCTTTGCGCGGGACGCCCATCGACGTCATTGGGCCATGGTGGCCGAACTTGGTGAGCCCGTCCTTCGCGAGGGCGTGGATGAACGCGACGGTTGGCTCCTCGGGCGTGGGGCGCGCAACTGGAGCAGCACCCGGATCGGCAGGCGGCTCGACATCGGGTGGAGCCTCAGCTGTCGCTGATCCAGTTGTCCCGACCTGCACGGCGGTGAACTGGGCGTGGCTTCCGTCGCAGAATGGGGCGTTGCCGGTGTGCTTGCAAGCGCACAGGTGGGCGTCGCCATCGGCTTCGGCGGTGAATGTGATCGGTGTGAAGTCGGTGCCAGCGTGGCTTCCGTCGCAGAACGGTTGATTCGCCGATTTGCCGCAGGCGCACCAGTGGTACTCCTCGCCAGCGGTGAGGTCGGCAGCGATCGGTGCGTTCTCGGCAATGATTGGTTCGACCATCACCCATGTTTACCAACTGTTAGTTGTGTACACAACTACCTGCGCCGTCACCTGTGCTGGGCGAGGGCCAATAGCGGACTCCCAGCTCCACTCAGCTCAGCTCAGCTCAGGGCGATCAGTCCGCCACCGATGACAGCGACTGCGACAGCTACTGCGTGCTGGCGAGTGACGCGCTCCTTGAGCACGAGTGCACCGGCCACGACTCCGAAACCGGCCGACGTCTCGCGCAGCCCGGCCACCAGCCCGAGGGGCGTCGTTCGTGCTGCAATCATCACGAGCAGGTAGGCGCCAGCAGACGCTGCTCCGCCGAAGAGGAGCTTCAGTGGCGAACGTCGCACCGCTGCGATCATCGTCGTCGGCGAGCGCCGGGTCGCCAGGATCATGATGCCGAAGGCAAGGGCATGCAGCTGGAACAGAGCGGCGATGTAACGGATCGAGTCATTGCCGGCACGGACGCCGGCTCCATCAGACAACGTGTACAACGCAATCATCAGCCCGGTGAGGAGTGCCCAGCCAACCCCGTTGGGCACGTGGCGAATCCCGATCAACCCGAGGCTCGCTACCACCAACGCAATGCCGATGAAGCCGACCGGTGACACCACATCGTCGAGCAACATGATGCTGCCCACCATGACAATGAGCGGCGCCGTGCCGCGCGCTATTGGGTAGGCGGCGGCCAGGTCGATCCGGTCGTAGGCGCCGGCCAACGCGTAGCCGTACGCCACGTGGAGGAGCGCTGACGTTGCGAGCCACGGCAGGGCAGCACGCTCGGGCAACCCGATGAAGATGCTGACCGGGACGCTCAACATGGCGCCGCTTGTGACGATTGCCCAAGTGCTGACCAGTCTGTCGGCACTCTGCTTGACAACGAGATTCCATGTGGCATGCAGCACTGCCGCGCTGAGCACCAGAAAAAAGGAACCAATGGTCATGGCGCTGGGCGCTCATCGACATCTCGGCGGACATTCATCACGTTACTTGGCGGTCTCTCATCTCGATGGAGGTTGGCAGCTGAATGAAGTACGGCTGCGCAGTTGGCTGCGAAGCGCGATGTCCACGCCATCACTTGCCGGCTTGCTTGTCGTCACTGTTTCGGCCGCTCGTACGGTTTGGTTTCACCTGCAACCTGAATATTCAACCAGCCTTCACCTGGGCGTCGCCTGGTCGACTTGTCTAGACAACCTGGCCCCATCACGCTATAGCTGTGTTTTCCCCAACCGTCCTGAGCCCAGACCCGGCGTCGACCGATTCTCGCTACATCGAGCGCCGAACAGAACTGCTCGCTCGTGCCGATGCGGATGATGTCCGTGAGGTTGCCGAACGGTGCATCTTGAGTCTGGGGGAGCCCATCATGATTACACCACCTGAAATCGGCATCGTGATGATGCAAGTGCGTGAGCCGGTGGTGCGGGAACGCTTTCATCTCGGCGAGGTCGTGGTGACCCGCGCCGACGTCGAACTCGATGGCCACCGCGGCTGGAGCATGCGGCAGGGCACCGATCGGATCACCACGCTCGCCGCCGCCATCTGCGATGCAGCAGCAAGGGGCGGCGGCGAGCTTGGGGTTCATGTTGAGCACCTCTGCGACGCGACCGCCGCCGCACTGGAACACCGCGAATTCGGCCTCGTTGCTTCCTTGCAACCGACCGTCGTCGAGTTCGAGGAGCTGGACTGATGCCCGTGTCTCTCTCCGGGCCGATTCCTGGTCCGACCCTTGCTGCTGCCCGGCTCGCTGGAAACGACTCACTTGCCGTGTTCCGGGCCTTGCTTGCCGCAGCAGCCAGACCCGGCAAGCCGGTCGCCCTACATGCCGACCTCGTCGCAACGCTGCCAGCGGCTCTCCTCGCCCCCCTCGCACTCGTGGACCTTGACCACGTCATCGCCGTGCTCGGCGACGACATTTCTGACACCAACGACATTTCTGACACCAACGACATTTCTGACACCAACGACATTTTTGACACCAACGACATCTCTGACACCGACCTGCCCGAGGACGTCGCAGACTTCGGCTGGGCCTCAGTAATTACTGCAGCCACCGACGCTCGATCCACTGATGTGCTGGGAGACGCTGACGTGGTGATCGCTCGCCGCTCACCAACTGCTGAAGAAATTGGGGCCCTACGAACCGGCTCTGCATTGCTTCCTGAAACGGGTGCTCGTCTGCTCATTGCCTGTCGAGCCGTGACGACGCCCCAACTGACGACGGAACAATACGACTCCGGGTCGATTCGCTTTCGAGTCTCAGGCCCCGGTGCGTCGACGCCAAGAGCTGTCGAGATCACCGGCGTCGGCAGTGATGTCCCAGCTGCCATCGCTGCCGCCAACAGTGCATTTCCGGCGGGGATTGATGTGTGGTTCATCGACGACAACGGCATCGTTGTCGGGGTACCTCGGAGCTCGTCGATCATCCTCGACGCATCGAGCGAGGGTGGGAACTGACGTGGGCTACGCAGCTGCACGAGGTGGCCTGGAGGCAATTGCCGCCGCTGAAGACCTCGTCCGTGATGCACGCGATTTGGCCGACAGCCCGTGGCTCGAACTTGATCAGCTGATCGATCGGCAGCGGTTGGCCGTCGACCGTGTCATGGGCGAGGGCGGGCTGTGGGACCCGCGTCTGGCCGCTCGGGCGCTGCAGCAAGCGGAGGGCGACACGATCGAGGCGTCGCACTTACTCAGGTCCTATCGAGCGACCATGCCTCGATTTGCGTATTCGCACGCTGTCGACATGGACAACGCGCAGGTCCTGCGTCGCATTGTCCCGGCGTTCCGCAACCCGCCTGGTCCCCAGCTCCTCGGTCGGACTACCGACTACACGGGACGGCTGCTCGATCGAACCGATGACGACGTCGCACGCGAGCGTGCCGAGAAGCGTGCATCTGAATCGGTCATCTTCGACATTGGTGAATTTGAGTCCGGCGAACTCGAGCAACGGACACCGGAGGAGTTGACTCGTGACGCCTCGACCTCCGGTGACAATCTTGCGATCGGCGGCCTGGGCGATCGGCGGCATCGCCGGCTCCTCGACGTGCTGCGCGATATGGATCTGATGGTGGATCGTCGTCGGACCGATGACCCCGATCCGGTTGACATCACACGCTCCGCTACGAGGCCGCCTGCTCCTCGCTCGGCGGTGCTCGCCACGATGGCACGGGCCGAAACCGGGGCGCTCGTGAACCTCTGGTACAGAAACGTTCTCGGCCCAGACGGCTACATCCACGAGGTGACGCTTGGCGAAGTCCGCCACGCCGAAGTTCCAGTCACCGTGACCCATCCACACACCGGCGGACCAATCGACATCGGAGTCGTTCGGGTCACCGAGGTCGAGGCCATCGAGGATCTCGACGGAGCAGATGAGGAGCGCACGCGTTTCGACGTGGGCTATGGACTGTGCTTCGGGCATAACGAGAAGAAGGCGATTGCTATGGCCAACCTCGACATCGCCTGCCACCGCGATCGTCGCAGAAATGGTGACGGAACAGCAGGTTCTGAGCTGGAACAGTCGATTCTGATGACCACCGACGGGCTCGATGCGTCGGGGTTCCTCGAGCACCTGAAGCTGCCCCACTACGTGACATTTCGGTCGATGATCGATCGGAAAATGGCCATGCGGTCTGCAGCCAGCGCAAACGATTCGACGAAAAGTGCGACCGATGCTCCCGTGTCGATCGATCCACGAGAAGGAGATTGCGCATGAATGTCATACTCGCTGCGTCCCACAACGAGACACTGGACGAACCACTCGACGGGGTATCGGCCGGACCGCCGATCGAGCCCGCGAAGTTGGCTGACCTGGTGAGGGCGCCGGCCGATCCGGGGATCCTCGATGAGCACGCCAAACGTGAGGTTCGTCGAGCGATTCTCACCGCCGTCTGCGTTCCGGGCTATCAGGTCCCGTTCGGATCGCGCGAGATGCCGGTCGCACGCGGATGGGGCTCAGGTGGCTTGCAAATCACGCTCGCCATCGTCGGTTTGGACGACGTCGTCAAGGTGATTGATCAGGGCGATGACGAAGGCGTCAATGCCGTCAATCTCCGGCGGCTTGTCACCAAGACGACCGGTGCGGTTGAGACAACTGAAGTCGATGAAGCCACGGTGATCCAGACACGTCACCGGATTCCTGAAGATCCCCTGGGCGCCGATCAAACGCTGGTTTTGCAGGTGCCGGTGCCCGAACCGCTCCGCGGCGTTGAGCGAAACATGGCCGCATTGGCTCAAATGCATGCCGAAGCGGATTACGCCCGCATGTGGGTCAGCTTGTACGAAGACAAGGTCCGCAACGGGGTGATCACCAAGAGCACCGGGTACCCGTGTCTGGTCGGTGGTCGCTACGTCATTGCAACCACACCGATTCCTCGTTGGGACATCCCGCGGCTTCACCAGGCGCCCTTCTTGTCGCTGTTTGGTGCCGGCCGTGAGCGAAAGATTTATGCCATCCCGCCAGAAACTGACGTCGAACCGTTGACGTTTGATGACGTTCCTTTCGAAGTGGAACGCACCCCCGGGGCGACCTGTTCGCTCTGTCAAGCCACCGAGGCCTACCTCGTGGAAATTCCACCATCGAGCATCGGGGCTGCCGACGGTCGGTGGATCTGCAGCGACACGGCTTGGTGCCGTCGTCGCCGATCCGAGGACAACCTTTCATGACCTCTCACACAATTGGCAAGAGCGCCGTCACCGATCACGCCGTGCCTGCGTCTTTGGATGCACCGGGTCAGGGCCAGACGGTGCTTCGAGTGGATCGGCTCGGCAAAATTTTCGGTGATCAGAATCCGTCTGCCGTTGCGCACACCGGGCCCGATGTCGGTACGGAGAAGAGCCCCGACGGCAACTCTGTTGTTGCTGCCTGGGACGTGAGCTTCGACGTCGCTGCGGGCGAGGCGTTTGGGGTGATCGGGGAGTCCGGGTCCGGCAAGTCGACCGTGATGCGAGCGATCGCCGGCGACCACTCGTCAACCGCTGGATCGGTCTGGATGCAGCGTCGCGATGGTTCGACTGTCGATCTACTGACGATGACCGCCTCGGAGCGTCGGGCGTTGCGAGTCGACGAACTCTCCGTCGTGTACCAGGACGCAGCAGAGGGGCTCGACCTCGGCGTGACTGCGGGCGGCAACGTCGCCGACCGGCTCACCGCGGCTGGCTGGCGGAACTTCGGCCAAATCCGCGAGCGAGCCGCCGAGCTGCTCGGCCGAACGGAGGTGCCGCTCGAACGCATGGACGACCTCGTGCAGACGTTCTCTGGTGGCATGCGCCAGCGTGTGCAGCTGGCTCGAGCACTCGCGAACCGGCCGCCGATCGTGTTGCTCGACGAGCCAACGACGGGGCTCGATGCCTCCGTCGCTGCCGGGGTCCTCGACTTGATCCGCAGCCTGCTCGAAGAACTCGGCATCGCTGCGGTTGTCGTCTCGCACGACTTTGCCGTGATCGAGATGCTCACTACCCGCTGCATGGTGATGCAACACGGCCGTGTCGTCGAGCAGGGCCTCACAGATCAGCTCTTCGAAGACCCACAGGCTCCATACACCCAACGCCTCGTGGCTGCGGCCCGAGCATGAGGAAGACAACCATGACCCCACCGCCAAACGACCTGATGACGGCGACACAGGCCACCATCGAGCCCGACGAGACGGGGAACCAGCAACTTGACGACGGCGGTGCAGTCCTGTCGGTTCGGGGGCTGCACAAGCATTTCGTGCTGCACAACGTCGATGGCCGACGGGTCGAAGGTCTCAATGGGATCGATCTCGATGTTCGCGCCGGTGAACACATTGCGCTCGCTGGATCAAGCGGTGCAGGAAAATCGACATTGCTCAAATGCATCTATCGGACCTATTTGCCATCGGCGGGTACGGTCACGCTGCGGTCGCCGGACGGCCCGGTCGAGCTGACTGGCCTCGCCGACGCCAAGCTCGCTGCGATTCGCGGACGCGAGTTTGGGTACGTCTCGCAGTTCCTTCGCGCCGAACCCCGCCGCGGGGCGCTCGACATCGTTGCCCGAGCAGGAATAGCGCGTGGCATGGACCGAGATACGGCAACCGAAGCTGCTGCCATCTCGCTTCGCCGCTTGCATCTCGATGAGTCGCTGTGGGACGTGTTTGCTTCGGTCCTGTCCGGTGGCGAAAAGCAGCGTGTCAACCTCGCTGCCGGCACGATTTCACCGCCTCAGTTGTTGCTGCTCGATGAGCCTGTTTCTGCGCTCGACCCAGCCAACCGAGAAGCCGCACTCGCGTTGATTGCCGATCTCACGGCCACGGGCGTTGCCGTGCTTGCCGTCTTCCACGACCTCGATGCTATGGATCGCTTGGCCTCACGGGTCGTTGTGATGCGCTCAGGTCGCATTATTGAATCGGGGCCGCCCGATCAAGTTCTTCACCACCTCGAAGGAGTCGCCCGATGACCATCTTGTCCGAAACCCGAGCCCAGCGAACCGCCAACAGCGGCGGCCGGGGCGTCGACGTCACGTTGACCAACGTGCGCCTCGTTCTTGACGATCGCGTCGTCGATGACGCAACGATCGTCGTTCGCGATGGCATCATCGAAGCGGCAGGTTCGGTTGCTCATGCCCCGCCTGACGCAATCGATGGGCATGGGTTGTTCTGCCTCCCCGGTCTGATTGATACGCACTCCGACGGGTTTGAAAAGGAGCTCCGCCCCCGCCCGAATGTGATGCTGCCCGTCGACTTCGCCTTACGTTCGTTCGAGTCACGGGTGCGCGGCGCCGGAGTCACGACGGTGTTCCACGGCGTCGGCTTTGAGAACGGTTCGAAGTACGACCGATCGGTGGCGCAGGCGCACGACCTGTGTAATGCAATCACCGAGCGACGAGGGCAGGCTGACGCACGAGTCGATCACCACATCCTCTACCGCCTCGATGTGCGCGATGCCGAAGGGCTCGACGCGCTCGATGCACGCCTGCGTGATCGGCACGGCGACCTCCTGGTCGACGACGTGCCGCTCGTGTCTGCCGAAGATCACACGCCGGGCGTCGGTCAGTACACCGACCGTTCGTATTACGAGCGCTACGTCGCTGGAACAAAGGGCCTCGATCCTGACCAGGCGAAGGCGTATATCGACCAAATCGTGATTGACCGCGACGACAAACTCGAAAATGTCGATCGTGCGTTTTCCTGGTTGGCGCAACGCGCCCATGCCGGGATGATTCGGTTGATGGGTCACGATCCGACGTCGTCAGAGGAAATCGATGCCGCCGTCGAGCGCTCGGTCTCAATCGCGGAGTTCCCGACCACGGTCGAAGCTGCACGTCGTGCTCGCGAGCGAGGGATGCGTACTGTGTCGGGAGCACCGAACGTGGTGCGCGGCGGAAGCCACTCGGGCAATGTGAGTGCCTCAGAGCTCGTTGCAATGCGACTGTGTGACGGTCTCTCGTCCGACTACATGCCGACCACGCTGCTCGGCGCGGTCGGGGTCCTCGTCGCTGACGGCGTGTGTGACCTTCCAACTGCGGTCAACCTCGTCACATCTGGCCCCGCCGATACGGTCGGGCTTGGTGACCGGGGACGGTTGCAGAGCGGCAAGCGCGGCGATCTCGTTCTTGTTGCCTTTGATGAACGGTTGCCGACCGTGCATCTCGTGGTTGCAGCAAACGATCGCATCGCACCGACCCCGATTGGGTTACGCCAGTGACCGCTGAACGCACCCTCAACGCTGCAGCCGTCGCCGCGTGGCAGCGTGACGGGTTCCTCCATCTGCCCGACCTGCTTGACAGAGATGTCCGCGAGCGCCTCAGCCGGTGGGCTGACGAAATCGCTGCGTCTGATGATGATCGCCTGCTGCAGCATCACGAGATGACAGATCACGGACCAGTGCTTGCACGTAGCGAGCACTTCGCGACCGTTCACCCGGAACTCGGACCGTTGGTGTCCGACGGTCCAATCGTGCGCGCTGGGGAAGAATTGCTCGGCGAACCAATCGTGCTCTACAAGGAAAAGATCAACCACAAGCTTCCAGGTGGTGCCGGTTTTGCACCGCACCAGGACGCCACTGCCTACCGATTCGTCAGCACGCACCTGACCTGCATGGTCGCCATTGACGACTCGACAATTGAGAACGGATGCCTCGAGGTCGTTGCCGGGCAGCATCACGAACTGTTCATCGACGACGGCGACGGCTGCCTGCCCCAACCAACAGAGAGTGCGCTCGAATGGAAGCCGATCGAGATGCGCGCCGGTGACGTGTTGTGGTTCCATAGCCGCACACCGCACCGCAGCGGCGCGAACACGTCGCACAGTGCCCGACGCGCACTCTTCCTCACGTACAACGCTTCCGCCGAGGGCGACCTGCGGAGCGCTTACTACGCAGACAAAATCGATCAACTCCACAATCACGCGAACGGCGCGCGGGCGAGAGTCAGCACCATTGGCCATTTCCTCGGAAGAGCAGTCGCCCACGGGGCCTCCCTCGGCGAAACGAGCAGCAACGCACTGAGCAATCAAGAGAGCCCCATCACTATGACTGACGAAGTCGGCATCGCCGACCAGGCCCAAAGCGATCAGGCCGACGCCGGTGCCGGGTCGGTGCCTTGGATGCTTCTGCGGACGGCTGCCGACGTGGCCGATGCGATCATTGATCTGTACGAGCGTAAGGGTGCGAGCAACTACGACGAGGCTGTCACCCAGCTCTCACATGCACTGCAGTGCGGTGACCATGCGCGGGATCGAGGAGCGACGACCGAAACGATCGTCGCCGCCTTTCTCCACGACATCGGGCATCTTCTCGTCGACGAACACGATGGGCACGGCGACTTCTTGAATCGCGACTTGCATCACGAAGACGTTGGTGCGCGATTCCTTGCCAACTGGTTTGGTCCGTCGATCACCGAACCCATTCGTTTGCATGTGCCTGCCAAGCGCTACCTCTGCGCGGTCGACTCTGGCTACCACGATGGGCTGTCGTTGGCGTCGGTACGGAGCCTCGAGGTGCAGGGTGGCCCGATGAGTAATGACGAGGTCGCCGAATTTCGGGCCGCGCAGGGGTCTGACACTGCCGTCGAACTGCGGCGGTGGGACGACTTGGCGAAGGTCGCCGATGCGTCGACGTCATCACTCGATTCTGTTCGGGCGCTCATCGAATCAGTCGTGAGGATTTCAGCGCCCACGAGTTGATCCGTTCGACGGTCGGTGCTCCCTGGCGGAGCCTTCTTGGCGACCGCTGCACCGCTGTGAACACATATGGTGAATCTCGTGGAGACGACTCACTTGCCGGAGAAATCCTCGGTCCCTCGATATGTCGCAATTGCCGATGAATTAGAGACTCGCTGGATCGGCCTCGCCCCGAACTCGCTGGTCGAGAGCGAGGCGCAGATTGCTGCACGGTTTGCCGTCAACCGGCAGACGGCACGTGAGGTGTTGAAAGAGCTTGAGCGACGCAACACCGTTCGTCGGATCGTCGGGCGCGGTACGTTCACGGCACTCAAACTTGACTACCCGATCGAGCGCGGCAGGCCACCGAGTTTTCGTCGCGTCGTCACTGATGCTGGCCATCGCCACGACATCGTGACGGCGGCAGTGAGATGGCGCAGAGCGACGTCGTCGCGCCCGAGGTCTCTGCAGTCTGAGCGCCTCATCGCCGTCGAGGGTCTGGTGGCTGCATTCGCTACCGATGTCTTCATCGAGTCAGTTGGTGAGCGCGTGGTCGATGCCGTTCGCTCGGGGGCGTCCGTCTTCGACACATTGCAGTCGCTTGGCGTCGTGCCTTGGCGGAGACGAGTCGCTGTGTCACTCGCCCAACCTGACCGTTCTGTTGCGGAGCAACTCGGCTATTCGATGGCGCCGCCGCCGACGTGGAATGTTCGCAGCAAGACTGTGGATGCTGCGACCGGTCACGAGCTGCATCAATCCGACACGTGGATGCGCAGTGATGTGTTCGATGTCGGGATCACACTCGATTTCCCACCTGATCAACACGTCTGAAAGGCGAGATTTGCCGTTGCAGCGGCGAGATTTGCCGTTGCAGCGGCGACGAGCGGACACTGTTCGCATCATCGCCGCCCTCGGTCTATACGGCGGCAACCTTGCGTTCAATCTTGTTGTCTAGACAATGCGTCGTGAACAACTTCGTAACCCCAATCCACCGTCGTCGGCTGGCTCGTGCCACCGCTGGCCTTGCAACGATTGCCCTTCTTGCCGCCTGCGGTACTGATAACGAGCCTGTTTCGCAGGCAGCTGCAGAGCCGGCGGCGACGACAGACGCAGCCGACCCTCAGGCAACAGAGCCGGTTGAAACCACCGAGGCCCTGACTGAAGACAGCGGTCGCCCTGCCAACTGGCCGACCAAGCTGTCTTTTGGCGCAGTGCCCGCTGAGAATGCATCGAGCCTCGAAGCCGACTTCGCCACCACCAAGGCGATCCTCGAAGCCGAACTCGGCCTTGACGAGATCGATTTCTTCCAGGCCACCGATTACGCCGGCGTGATCGAAGGCATGATTGCGAACCGTATCGACGTCGCTCAATTTGGCGGCTTCTCCTACGTCATTGCAACGAGCAACGGCGCAGACATCAGCGTTGCTGGCGTCATGACCGACGGGCCTGACGTCGAGCCGGGTTACCGCAGCTACGGAATCACCCAGGCGGGCAACGCCGAGATCAACTCGATCGAAGACTTCGCAGGCAAGAACATCTGCTTCGTCGATCCGGGCTCCACCTCTGGCTTCCTGTTCCCCTCCGAAGGGCTGCTGGCTGCGGGCATCGACCCGTCCGAGACCTCAACCGAGATCAACCCGACCTTCGCTGGTGGACACGACGCATCGGCCATCTCTGTCGCCAACGGTGATTGCGATGCAGGCTTCGCCTACGACTCGATGGTGACTTCGCAGCTCGTTGACAGCGGTGACATTTCTGGCGTGATCGACATCGTCGGAGACGAGACCGTCAACGAAGCAGACGCCGACTTGAAGATTGTGTGGAAGAGCCAAACGATCGCCGGCGCACCGATGGCCATTAGCAATGCACTACCGGCAGATTTCGTTGCTGCCTTCCAGGAAGTCGTGACGACCAAGGTGAACGCCGAATGGGCAATCGCCAATGATTACTGCGCTGGCACCATCGAAGAGAACGACTGTTCGTTCACCGATGAAGACGGCACATGGGGCTTCGTCACCAAAGATGACTCGTTCT
This sequence comes from Gammaproteobacteria bacterium, assembly GCA_047638615.1. Taxonomy (GTDB): domain Bacteria; phylum Actinomycetota; class Acidimicrobiia; order Acidimicrobiales; family Ilumatobacteraceae; genus Ilumatobacter_A. The sequence goes on along the minus strand of JBLIMF010000032.1, from coordinate 3,074 downwards.
ACGACGGCATCCGCCAGGTCTGTACGATCACCGGCGCTTCCAAGTGCGAGAGCTGACGTTCCAACGTTCAACCGAGTGACGCCACTCGGTTCATTCCCGGCGCCTGCGATGACACCCTCCCCCGTCGTCGCCGGCGCCGGAGGTCGGCCTGGCCGACCACCGATTTTTCTAACACTCTGAACACAACGAGGAGCACTCCATGATCCAGACCGACCGACCTGACGTTGTACGCGTGAGCGGACTTCGCAAAGAATTCGACAGCGGCGGAGTCGTCGCACTCGACGACGTTTCGTTCACTGTTCCAGAAGGCGAATTGCTGGTCATCATCGGACTCTCGGGATCGGGAAAGTCGACTTTGCTCCGCCACCTCAATGGTCTGCATCAGCCAACTGCTGGTTCGGTTGAGGTGCTTGGAACCGATGTGGTTGCAGCGTCAGGCAAAGAGCTGCGCCACCTCCGGCGCGACGTTGGATTCGTCTTCCAACAGTTCAACATCGTGGGTCGTCTCAGCTGTATCGAAAACGTACTGACGGGCGCCCTTGGAACGCTCAACGGCCCACGCTTCGGTGCTCGCATGTATCCCAAAGAATTGCGCCGTCGCGCGATCGAGCAACTTGCGCGGGTTGGCTTGGCCGACCGTGCTTGGCAACGCACCGACACGCTGTCTGGCGGCCAGCAACAGCGAGTGGCCATCGCCCGGACGCTGATGCAGCGGCCTCGGATCGTGCTCGCTGACGAACCCGTTGCCTCACTCGACCCCGAGATCTCGGGGCAGGTCATGGACGTGCTCTTCCGGTGCTGCGTCGAGGACAACATCACGGTTTTGTGCAGCCTGCACCAGATCGATCTCGCGGTTGACTGGGCGCACCGACTCCTTGGTTTACGTGATGGCAAGGTGGTGCTCGACAGCCCGGTGGACGGCTCGATCGATCACGCTCGGATCATGGAGGTGTACAAACGCCTCGACCCGACCGGTGCGAAGGTCGAGGAGTACGTGGCGGACCGTTCTCCTGTGCGGATGTCTGCCTGATGTCGATCACCGCCGACATGCTGCACGCCGATCCAACCCGCTCCGTGCGCGATGTTCCGCTTGGAGCGCCGTGGACACGGCGTCGTGTGTTGCTTGCTGCTATTGCAGCGGCGTTTATCGTCGGTTCAATCTGGGGGTTGCGGCGCGTCGAGATGTCCCTATTTGCGCTCGTCGAGGGGTGGCCCGAGACCTGGAACCTGATCCAGAGGATGTGGCCGCCGTTCATTCCGGCTGCAGACCGCAGTCAGGTGTTGAATTTGCTGCTCGACACGTTCTTCATGGCTTTCCTTGGAACGTTCATCGGCATCGTCTTGTCGGTTCCCCTTGGGCTGCTCGCCTCGAGAAACGTGGCGCGCAACCCCGTTGTGCGCGGCGTGAGCCGTGGGATCATCGCCTTTGCTCGGGCCGTACCGTCGCTGGTGCTCGCCCTGATTTTTGTGCGTGTCTTCGGGATTGGACCGATTGCCGGAATCCTTGCGCTCGGGCTTCACTCGATCGGCTTTTGCGGCAAGCTATTTTCCTCAGCGGCAGACAACATCGACCTCGGGCCGCGCGATGGCGTCGCCAGTACGGGTGCGTCACGCCTCCAAGAATTGCTGGCTGGTGTTTGGTCGCAGATGATCCCGTCGGTGATAGCGACCTCGCTGTACCGCGTCGAGATCAACTTCCGCGAGGGATCTTTGATCGGGCTGGTCGGTGGCGGAGGTATTGGCCTTGCGATTCGCGGTTATCAGGGCAGTCTGCGCTACCAGGAATTGCTTGGGGTGACGTTGGTCGTGATCGTGGCAGTGATTGCAATGGAGCTGCTTTCACAGGCCGCACGCCGGACGATCCTCGGCGACAGCGATCCATATGGAAAACACGCCGGAGGCACCAGCATGCGTTTCTCGCTGACTGGGCTACTGGTTCGAATGTTCAGGTCGCAAGATCACCCTCGGGGCGAGGCGGAGCCACCCGTCGAAGCGCCTGAAACGGTATCGATGCAACCCATCGCTGCTGCAGATGTGTCGTTGTCGCCACCGTGGACTCGTGAGCGGGTCAAGCTGGGAATGCTGTCGGGCGGAGTGGCCATGTGCACGATCCTGTCGTTCATCCTGCCTGATATCGACATTGGTCGATTCTTCACGTCACTCGTTGACCTTCCGTCGACGTTGTTGCGTCTGGTACCGAGCAACCTCGACTTTTGGACGAGCCAAATCCGGAGCGACTTGGTCGAAACCATCGCGATGGGGCTCGCTGGAACGTTCATGGCAATGCTCTTTGCTCTCCCGCTCTCGTTCCTCGCCGCATCAAACGTCGCCCCCAACCGACTGGTCTTTCGAGTGACGCGATTTATGATGATCATCGTCCGAGCGACACCCGAGCTTGTCCTCGCCGTTCTCTTTGTTGCAGCACTTGGCTTGGGTCCGCGCACTGGAACACTCGCATTGGCCGTTGGCATCTTCGGATTCTCCACCAGGCTATTTGCCGACACAATCGAGGAGGCCCGGTCGGGCCCACGCGAAGGAGTTGTCTCCACCGGCGCAACACGTCTCCAAGACACCGCATCGGGCGTCGCCCCACAGGTGTGGCCAGCGCTCGTGAGCCAGGGGCTCTACATCTTTGATGTCAGCCTGCGTGCCTCGACCGTCCTCGGCATCGTCGGTGCTGGCGGCATCGGCTTCATGTTGAGTAACTCGATGCGAACATTGAACTTCGAAGTCACCGGCGGCATCATCCTGTGCATCTTCGTGATCGTCGGCTCCATCGAAGTCATCTCGAATTGGGTCAATCGCCAGATCACCTAAGCCACGCATTGACAGGCTCGTGTCGAGAAGGCCGACTGGCCGGCTCGCCCGTCAGGAAACCGGTCGACCAAGAAAGTCGTCGCTGATGCTGATGCGTGGCGAACCGCTGGTGAACTCGTTGCCTCCGGCCGCGAATTCGGCGTCTTTGTCGGCGTAGTAACGGTCACGGAAGTCGCCGAGGCGTGCGGCGTTGTACGTGAGGTAGAGCGCTCGGCGTGGGTGTGATGACTTGTTTGTCTCGCTGTGATGTGGTGCAT
>JBLIMF010000031.1:0-19531 GCA_047638615.1 Gammaproteobacteria bacterium | reverse complement strand
GCCTCTCTCCCCCCCCGGGGGGCGCTGCTCGCCGCAGGGATTTTCGCCAGTGGCTCAAACGGTCGGCGAGTTGACCCAATCGCACCATGCCGTGCAGGAACCGAATTCTGGTTCTCTGTTCGACTCGTCTGAGATACTGTCGATGCCACTCAAGAAGTCGTAGATGCAGAACTGGCCGCTGCCCTGGGAGCATCGTGAGTACTCAGGCGAACTACGGTGCTGGTTCATGACTGACTTCACCGAGCCGGCCATCTCGGCCGCCGAAGCCATCGAAATTGGCGTGCCGCTCCTGGCCGAACACGCTGCGACGCTGCGCGTGATCATTGCGTCCCTTGGTTCCGACAATGGGTTGAGTATCGATGAAATCGACGATCTCAAGCTGGCCGTATCCGAGGTATTCACCGTGCTCATCGACCATGCAGCCGACTCTGGCCGCGCGCTCATTCGATACTGGGCAGAGACCGGAACGATTCGGATCCACCTGACGAACGACGTCGACGACCATGTGCTCGAACTCGACACCTTGGCACAGGCAATCCTGTCCTCGGTGGTCGATGAGTACACGGTGAGCTCGGACGGGGTCATGCTCGTCAAGCGCAACCGTGAGCTCTTAGCCTGAGGTGGGTTCCGACCAAGACGCGGTCGATCTCGAGGATCTCGAGATTTTTCGAGCGTACGCAAATAACAAGAGTCGTTCGCTGCGCAACCAGATCGTCGAACGACATATGGGGCTTGCCGTGCACATCGCACAACGATTCGCTCTCGCCGGCCGCCAAGATGACGACCTGCGCCAGGTCGCGATGATCGGGCTCGTCAAGTCCGTCGACCGATTCGACCCCGAGTACGGGGTCGCTTTCTCTTCGTTTGCCGGCCGGACCATCGAGGGCGAATTGAAGCGTCATTTCCGAGACGTGTCGTGGACAGTCAAGGTGCCTCGACGAGCAAAAGAATTGCACCTCCTCGTCAGGAATGCAGCGCGCGACATCGAACAGCGCACCGGATCGTCACCGACCGTCGATCAGCTCGCCGACCACCTCCACGTCGAGCGCGACGACGTCCTTCGCGGCTTGGCAGCGAGCGCAGCGTCATCCGTCGACACGATCGACCGAGGGGCCGACGAGGGCACTGCAATAGACCGGCAGCCTCGGCTCGCCACCGACGATCGGTCGTACGAAGATGCCGAGAATACACACATCGTCAAGCAGCTCGTCGCTGGTCTCTCCGACCGACAACGTCAGATCATCGAGCTGCGGTTCTACGACAGCAAGTCGCAAGCCGAGATTGCAGAAGAAGTCGGCGTCTCACAGATGCACGTGAGCCGACTACTCAAGCGGTCGTTCGAACAGATGCGTGAGCTCCTCGACACCGACGAATGAACCGGCAGCCCTTCGCACGCGGATCCATCGGCGCCTTGGTTGGCGAGTTCCGTCGTCGACTATAGTGCGGTGTGCTCTCTGCCATTGAGGACGAACTCCGACTCGAAGCTGATGCGCTCCGCGCCCAGCTCGGCCGTGAGCGTCGGGCACGCGAACACCGACTGAACATCAATCGCCTCGGCGCCGAGACCAGCGGCCAGGTGACCCGCGAGGGCGTCGCCGAAGTGCTCGTTTCAGGCGCCAGCACGATCTTCGAATGCCGCTGGGTCATGGTCGCGTTCGTCAACAGCGATGACGTCGTCAAGATCGTGCACAGCCCCGAGGTTCCCTCCACGATCGTTCAGGACTGGAGCAGCGTGCCCTTGTCGACACTGGTGCCCATCACCGACGTACTCCGTGGCGATCGAGCCGCATGCGAGCTCGTCGACCGCTCCGAGTTCTTTCCGTGGCCCGATCTTGTCGCCAATGCTGAGCGAGCCGACTGTGGCAGCTTGTTCGTCGAGCCGATCCCTGGTGGCGACCGGCCAGCGGCAGTGGTGGTCATGGCGTGGAGCGATGCACACGAACTGGACGAACTTGAGCGCGAGCTGATCACCGAAATGGTTGACGCCGTCACGCCGGCGTTCGCTCGCTCCATGAACACCGAAGTCGACCGAGAGCTCGCAACGACGCTGCAGAACTCACTACTGCCAGCCCACCTGCCCGAAGTCGAAGGCCTCGACATTGCCACGCGGTATGAAGCAGGCCGCACGGCACAGGACGTCGGCGGCGACTGGTATGACGTCATCAGACTCGATGATCAGCGATCGACGATCGTCATCGGCGATGTCGTCGGCCACGATGCACTGGCCGCAGCCGAGATGGGCCAGGTCAGACACGTCCTCGCAGCCCATCTGCTGGCCACCGGCGACCCTTCAGAGAGTCTTCGGCTGACCGACCACTACTTCCACATCAGATCGTTGAACACGATGGCCACCGCACTGGTGATGGTGTTCGATTCGGTCGCTGCAACCATCGAGCTGGCCTCGGCCGGCCACCTTTCCCCGATAATGGCTGAGCTTGGCGCACGTTCAGTGGTCGTTGAGTCAGGCCTCGGCCCTCCAATCGGCAGCGGGCTCGGCGGGTATTGCTCACTCGTGCAGCCTTTCCCCCAAGATGCCGTACTCGTGGCATTCACCGACGGGGTCATCGAGCTGCGCGACGAGACCATTGATGACAGCATCGATGAGTTCTGCCGGGCTGTGGACCGGGCGATTGAGACCGCGTCGCGTGGAGGCCAGCAACAGGTGACAGTGGACGTCATCGTGGACATGATCGCCTCCCGCTTGGCCGATCCAGATCGCACAGATGACGCTGCGGTGATCGTGTGCAGGAATCACCGCCGCGACGACTGAGGCTGCATCACCCCACTCGGGTGGCAGCCGGGCACGTATGCGCCGAAGTTGACGTCGCTCAGCTAACGTTTGCCAATGTCCGAATCCCCGAGCCGCCTCGATATCGAGATCACCGACGGTGGCCTTTCGGTCGCCGGCGAGATCGATGCCCACACCTGCGACGATCTGGCCTCGGCACTCGAGCCCCTGCCCGGCAGCGGAGATGTGCGGATCGACATGGCCAGCGTGCAGTTCATGGATTCGAGCGGGCTCCGGGTGCTGATCGGCGCACATCAGCGTGCCGACGCGGCCGAGCGGAAACTGATCATCGAACGGCCCAGTAAGTCTGTCTTCCGAATCATCGAGATCAGCGGCCTCGCCGACCATCTGCACATCGCCAATCCAGCCTGACCTTCTGGGTCAACTTCTTGTGGTTCGAGGTTTGCCACACGAGCGAACGGGCAGACTCCCTTCGATGACACCGTCCGCCGCTTCTCCGTGTGACTCCCCCGTCACTGTCGCGGCCGATGTCTCCCAACTTGGGCGGCTCAGAACCGCCGTTGTTCGCCTCGCCCGTCAATCTGGTGCACCCGACAATGTCGCCGAAACATTCGAACTGGCCGTCAGCGAGCTGGTCACCAATGTGATCCAACACACGACAGGTGAGACAGTCACCATTTCCTTCGGGCGAGCTGACAACGGCTGGCAATTGCTCGTGTCAGACGCAGATGAGCTCGAACTGAGCGAACCCAGAGTTACTCCAGATCCGACGCAACTTGCTGGTCGCGGCCTGTTCATCGTCGAATCCATGATGGATCTGGTCGAACTGGTCGTGATCGATGGTCGTCAGCACGTCCGTTGCATCAAGCACGCCGACTGATCTGTGCCCGCACCGCTAGAACACCTTGCCGACAGATTCGCCACGGTGCGCTCGCTGAACGCAAATCGGATCCGTCCGTGATGGAGACGCGCAGCACCGAGTCGCAACCCCCGATGGGAGAGAGTCCGTACGGCGCGAGGCTCAAACCAGCACGTTGGGCGAGGGGGTGTTGCGAACGCCGCTGCAGCCTCGCCATTGCAGACCCAGCCCCCTCCCCCCTCCCCCCCTCTGGGCCACGGAATTGGGACCAGGAGTAGGAGTCGGAACAGGAGTAGGAGTAGCAGTCGGAACAGGAGTAGGACCAGGAAGAGGAACAGAGTCGGCTTGTGCTGCGGCACGGCTCCTCTGTCAGATTTTCCCGTGGCGACGGGTTTCAAACAGGGTTCGCAAAATTGTCCACACCAAGCAATGGCCGATGTTTGAGATGTTGACCAGCGGGGTACATCTTCTCAATGAACATCTCCGTGACCGACCAAATCCCGGGCGACGCCCTTGAAACGATCCGCTCGACTGTTCAAGCAGTCGACATCAGCGAGATGACCGACGTGCTCGGCGACACTGCGACCGCAATCTTCGACTTGGCTGGCACTGCCGGCGAAGTCTCCGTGCAGGGCGGTCGGCTTGTTACTCGGGGTCTGAGATCTGGAGGCCGTACCGTTCGTAGCAGACCCCGCGTTTCGCTCAGCATTGTCGCTCTCGTCCTCGTGGCTTTGGCTGGCCTCAAGTGGGCTTCGAGCCGCAACGCCACCGAGGCGAACGCCCCGCTCAAGGTCTCAGCCTGATGCTCACACCACAGCGCAAATTTCTGAAGGGCCTGCTGTTCGGTCTGGTCGCCGGTTTCGCCGTCGGCGCGGCGCTCAACGACAAACAGCGCAATCAGCTCGCTTCCGAGATCAAGAACACAGCAGCCCCGCTCGGAAGGTCGATTGCAAACACCGTCTCACAGGTCGCTGACACCGTGGTCGATGAGGCCACCAGCAAGATCGACGACGCCGGTGATGCAGCGGCCACCCTGGTGGCCAGCGGTACTGACGGCTCCGCCGATCTGACAGCCGGCGACACGACAACCACCAGCTAACCGACGAAGTGCACCAGGGGCCCAAGGGCTCGCTACCGTCGGGCTTCATGTCACGTGGACCACGCGAGCTCGGCCGCCGTATCCAGCAGGCCAAAGAAGGCGTCGGCAAGTTGATCGGCGATGTCGAGCGACGAGTATCCGATCAGACGGCAGACCTTGGCGGCAACCGCAATCGGCCCGTCCGCACGCCAGACGACGTGCGCGCCGACCTCGATGCCCTCGTTGGGCTCGACTCGGTCAAAGAACAGGTCAACACCCTTATCGCCCTGCTCAGTGTTCAGCAGCAACGACGCGATCACGGGCTCGCCGAAATGGAGACCAGCCATCACTTGGTCTTCACTGGCAACCCGGGAACCGGCAAGACCACCGTTGCTCGGCTCGTGGCCGAGATGTTCGGCTCGCTCGGCCTCCTCGAGCGCGGCCACCTGATCGAAGTCGATCGAGCGCGGCTCGTGGGCCAGTACGTGGGCCATACAGCGTTGAAGACCAACCGTGCAATCAAGCGTGCGCTCGACGGTGTGCTCTTCATCGACGAGGCCTACGCGCTTTCACCGCCCGGGCCGGCGAGCCTCGACTTCGGATCGGAGGCGATCGAGACCCTGATCAAGCGTATGGAAGACCATCGCAGCCGACTCGTGGTAATCGTTGCGGGCTACCCCGACCTCATGCGCCACTTCCTCGATTCCAATCCTGGCCTCCGGTCCCGTTTCTCGCGTGAGATCACCTTCGGTGATTACGGCGACGCCGAGCTCGTCGAGATCATCCGGCGCCTTGCGGCCGACTCGGACTACAAGATCAGCCCCGACGCGCACACCGCACTCGTCAGCGCATTCCAACGAGCACGCCATCAACCCGGTTTCGGCAACGGTCGTTACGCACGCACGTTGTTCGAACAGGCCGTCAACCGCCAGGCACTTCGGCTCCACGCCGACGGTGGCGAACTTGGCCGCGAATCGCTCCTCATGCTGACGGCCGATGACATTGCGCATGCTGCGCGACTCATCTGAACTCAGTCTCAACTCAGTCTCAACACCGGCGAACGGAGCCACACCATGCCTGACATCACACGACTCCACACGTCGGAACGCGCGAGCAAAATCGTCGTGCACGGTGGGGTTGCATACCTGTCCGGCCAAGTTGCCGAAGACCCGGATGCCGACATCCAACAGCAGACTCGGTCGACGCTCGGGCGGGTCGACGACCTCCTTGCCCAGGCCGGTAGTGACCGAGAGCATCTCCTGTCTGCAACGATCTACCTGCGCGATATCGACAACGACTTCGCCCTGATGAACGAAGTGTGGAACTCGTGGGTTCCGACCGGCCACGCGCCCGCACGTGCCTGCGTCGAAGCACACATGGCCCGCTCGAAGCTCCTCGTCGAGATCTGCGCCACCGCAGCCGTCGTCGACGCATAGCACTCGCCACCTCGATGCCATCGGGAAGCAATCGATCGCCGTGCCGGTTGCAATCGGACATGAGCAATCAACGTCCACCGTTTCCGCCCTTCGACGAAGCGGCGGCGTGGAAGAAGGTCCTGGGTGCTGAAGCCGCGTGGAACACACGTGACGCCGAGAAAGTCTCACTTGCCTATTCCATCGACAGCGAATGGCGCAATCGCGACACGTTCCTACAGGGCCGCAACCAGATCCGCGACTTCCTGACTCAAAAGTGGTCGAACGAACTCGATTACGCGCTCCGTAAAGACCTGTGGGCGTACACCGGCAACCGGATCGCCGTGCGCTTCCAGTACGAATCCCTCGACGCAGACGGACAGTGGTGGCGTTCGTACGGCAACGAAAACTGGGAGTTTGACGAGCACGGGCTGATGCGCCGGCGCGAGGCGTCGATCAACGATGTCGCTATCGACGAGACCGACAAGCGACTGTTCGGGCCTCGGGCCGACGGCGACACCAACGGCATCCCGCTGCGCTGACGACACCATGACTGACTTCTTCGACATCGCCGTCACCCCATCGGTGCTCGCCACACAGGAACGCAAGGGCTCCTTGGGGCTCTACACCTCCGGGGTCGGCGCTGGCCCGGGCGGCCTCCACACGCTCGACGACCATGAACGCGACTTTCTGACCTCGCGCGACAGCTTCTACCTGGCCAGCGTCGGTGAAACCGGCTGGCCCTACGTGCAGCACCGCGGAGGCGACATCGGGTTCGTCAAGGTGCTCGACGACCACACCATCGGCTGGATTGAGCGCAACGGCAACCGTCAGTACATCGGGACCGGCAACATCCACGACAACGGCCGAGTCTCGGCAATTTTCGTCGACTACCCGACCCGCTCACGGATCAAAATTTACGGGCGGGCAACACATCACGCAGACGCGTCTCCCGAGCTTCTGCAGGCCCTCGGTGCCGTCGACATGCGAAACGACGGGGCGGTCACGATCGAGATCCTCGCCACGGCGTGGAACTGCCCCAAGTACATCACACCTCGATTTACCGAGGCGCAGATCAACCCGATCGTCGAGCAGCTGCACGGCCAGATAGCTGACCTCGAAGCACAGCTCGCCGAGGCAACCTCCACCGGTTCGCTTCCGGCCCCGGCCGATTGACACACTCGGGTTCTGATGGAATCCACACCCCGCCAGCCAAACATTATCCTGATCAACTGCGACGACCTGGGTTACGGAGACTTGGGCTGTTACGGCTCAGACGTCAACCAGACACCCGCGCTCGATCAGATGGCCGCCGAGGGAACGCGCCTCACCAACTTTTACATGGCATCGCCAGTGTGCTCGCCATCTCGCGCTGCCATGTTGACCGGGAGCTATCCGACGCGTATCGGGTTTGGCGGCGCCGCATCGGGAAGCCTCGGCGGCGTACTGTTTCCGGGCTGGGGCGTCGGGCTCAACCCCGACGAAATCACGATCGCCAAGCTTCTGAAGTCGGCCGGCTACGCCACACAACTGATCGGCAAGTGGCACTGCGGCGACCAGCCCGACTTCCTGCCAACCAACCACGGGTTCGACGGCTACTTCGGCATTCCATACAGCAATGACATGGGCCGCCAGGCCGACAGCGGCGATGCGATGAGCCTCGACGACCTGACCGCGCTGGTTCGCCAAGCAGGCTGCACCGAGCCGTTCATCCGGCCGCCCCTCCCCGTCTTACTCGATGACGAAGTCACCGAAGCACAGCCCGACCAAGCCGCCTTGACCGAGCGGTATGTCGAGCACGCCGTCGACTTCATCCGGACCAATCGTGAGCAGCCGTTCTTCCTCTACTTCGCACACATGTACGTCCACCTGCCCATCTACGTGCAGGATCGGTTCCGCGACCTCTCGGATAACGGCGACTACGGGGCTGCCGTTCGCTGCATCGATTGGGCGACCGAGGCCCTCCTCGCCGAGCTGACGACGCTCGGGTTGGACGACGACACCATCGTGATCTTCACATCGGACAACGGTGCGCTCGACGCCAGCAAGGGCGGTTCAGGAAGCAACGCGCCGTTGCGCGGTTCCAAAGGAACCACGTGGGACGGGGGCCAACGTGTGCCCTGCATCGTCCGCTGGCCCGGGCATGTAGCCGCTGGCGTTGAGTGCAATCAGATGGCGACAGCCATGGACTTCTATCCGACACTGGCGGCGATGGCAGGGGCGGTTCTGCCCGACGACCGAGTCATCGACGGCGACGACATCGGTCCGCTGCTGGGCCTCGCAGGCAACGCAGTCGACGACGACCGGGACTTCTTCTTCATCCGCGGTGCGAACATCGGCGCCGTACGGCGGGGCCGATGGAAGCTGCATGTGGTTCGTAACGGCAACGACGTCACCGAGTTGTACGACCTGACCATCGATATCGGCGAGCAACACGATGTTGCAGCCGAGCACCCGGACATCGTGGCGACGTTGACCTCGAGCGTCGCAGCGGGGCGCGCCACGCTCGGCGACGAACGACTCGGCATCGACGGGTCCGAGATCCGCCCGATCGGGCGTGTCGATAATCCGGTGCCGCTCACCGAGTTCGACCCGACGCATCCGTACTTCATGGCGGAGTACGACCTGCATCACCGTGGCTGACGTCGACGGCTGGTACGGCAGCTCGGCGCTCAGTCGGCGGACGGCGTGGCGAGCACTGCCCGGGTGACGTAGCTGGCAATTTTTGTCACCGACCACCCGAGGCGCTGCAGATCGAGCACCTCACGTGGATCGCTCGTGACATTCCAGGTGAAGAGCATCATCGTCACGTCACCGCCGAGGAGTTGCAGCAGCGGTTCGATCAGGCTGCATGCGAACGCGATCACCGGGTCGCCGTCGTCGCGCCGTTGGAGAAACCCCAGAGGCGAACGAAGGTGAATCGCCAACTCGCCATGCTCGTGGCACGCCTCGACCCAGCTCTCGTTCCAACGAGTGAACGAGTCGAGTGGGTCAGCCGATTGTCCGCCTGATTCAGCAAACAGTTCGGCTGCTCGGACAGGAAGCTGAAGCACGAACGCCTGGATCAAATCGTCGACCGAAGCAAAGTGCCGATAAGCGGTCGACGTCGACACGCCCGCGGTGGCTGCGACGTCGACGAGGCGCTCAGGCGGCGCCGAGTGCTCTTCCATCCAGACCTGAACGGCATCGATCAACCGCTCCCGTGATCGACGGCTGTCGGATCGTGCCGAGACCGTGCGCCCGGCCAGGCCAGCGAGATCTGTGTATCCATTGGCCACGTTCGTAGGCTACAGTTCATTCTGAAACGAGAATCAGTTCTCATTTCAGAATGAACTGCTCTCCCACCGATCTCTGAGGCCCCATGACCGACGCCCGCCAGCATTCAACGACCACCCCGCGCGTTGCCGCATTCGACGCCTGGATCCGCAGCCGGTTCGTCGATCTCAACACGGCGCTTGAAGACCTGTATGCACAGCAAACCAACCGGTCGAACGTCGACGGCATCGGCGATGACCTCAAGGCGAGCCTCCTCGAAGAGGGGCGCGACCTGATCGTGCCGATCCTTGAGGAAGGCAACACCGATGAAGGGTTCGATCTTGCCTTCGAACTCCTCGGCAACGTCGGCTACTACATGGCTGCGTGTCGCCGGCACGAGATCACCGAGCCATCCCGCGAACGAACCTCCCCCCTCGTCGAGGCCTCGACGCTCGCACTCCACCTGGGTGCCGCGCTCGGCACCGCCCCACGGTTTGTCACGAGCCATATGGAGACCTACAACCGAGCTGTCGACGGCCGATACCGCACCTTCACATGGCGCGACGCCGAGACGACCTTCCTCGACTACAACACGCGCTCAGCCTTCAAGTACATGCGTGCCGCCGATGCCCTCGGCCACATCCATCCGATGGGCGTGTCGCACCCTGCCGTGCACGACCTCCTCATCGTTGCCAAGGATGCGCTGACCGACGCGCTCACGATGAATACCGAACTCGGCCAAGTGCTCGACGTCGACGAGTTCTTCTTCTGCGTCCGGCCCTACTACCGGCCGCACCGAGTGGGGAGCACCGAATATCGCGGCGCGAACGCTGGCGACTTTGCCGCCTTCAACCAGATCGACATGCTGCTCGGGCTCTGCAGCCCGACCGACCTCTCCTACAACCAGGTCGTCGCCGAGAAGTTCCCGTTCCTCACCCCCAGAGAGCAACAGCAGCTACGTGCGGCCTACCGGCACCCCAATCTGCTCGACAGCTTCCTCGGCCAGCAAGCGTCCGGTAACCAACCGTGGTTCCAGAAGCATGCCGCAGCGTTCCTCGACGTCTGCACGGCGCACGGCGCCGCTGCGGCGCAGCATCACGACGATCTCGTCGCCAACTTCATCCAACGCCCTGCGGAGGGGATCCCTCCCGAACACCTCGACGGCCTCACCGCGAGCGGGCCGCCACTGCCGATCTTGATGCGGTCGCTCGAAGGGCTCCGCGATCGACGCCTCGCCGCCCACCGCGACGACATTCCAACACGCCACGCCGACATTGCGGCGCTCCGCGAGCTGCTGGAACCGCAATGACCACGCCTGACCGCTTTGCCAATCTCTTTGCCGACCGCGAGGGCACATATCTCCTCAGCCATTCGGTCGGCCTCCCGGTGCGTGGCATGCGCGAAGCAGTCGCTGGTGCGCTCGATGTCTGGGAACACGACACCGCTGCGGTGTGGCCAAACTGGCTCGGCATCATCGACGGGTTCCGCACATCGCTGGCACAACTCCTCGGCGCCGACACATCATCGGTCTGCCCGCAAAGCAATGTGTCCAGCGGCCTGACCAAGATCCTCGGCGCACTCCGCAACACGTTCGACGCGGATCAACCAATCGTCTTGCTCACCGAAGACGCCTTCCCGTCGATCGGGTACGTCTGCGAACACGCCGGCTACGACGTGCGCTTCATCGGCCGCGACGAGGACGTTCTCGATCCCGCTACCTGGCAGCGCCACCTCGCTAATGTCGACGTTGCCATCGTGACGCAGGTCCATTCGAACACTGGTGAGCTTCTCCCCGTCAGCGCGATCGCCGAGGTCGCTCGGACTACGGGCGCGGTGTCGATCGTCGACACAGCTCAGTCGGTCGGCCTCATCCCGATCGACGTATCGACCGTGCGGGCCGACTTCATTGTCGGGTCGTGCGTCAAGTGGTTGAGTGGCGGTCCCGGCGCCGGGTGGCTGTGGGCCGACCCCGACATGATCGATCGCTGCGAACCGGACGACGTCGGGTGGTTCTCGCACGAAGATCCGTTCGAGTTCGACATCCACAAGTTCCGCTACGCCGACGATGCACTCCGGTTCTGGGGCGGCACCCCAACGGTCCTTCCATACGCCGCAGCACGCCACTCGATCGATGCGATTGCACAGGTCGGTGTCGCCGCAGTTCGCGAGCACAACCAACACCAGATCGACTCGCTCATCGACGCACTCGGTCCTCTCGTGGTCAGCCCGCACAATCCACTTGTTCGCAGCGGGACGTGCATCGTTACCGGGACCGACAACGATGTTGCCAAGCTTGCCGATGCCGGCATCTTCGTTGATGCTCGACGAGGCGGATTGCGGCTCTCGCCACATCTCCACACGACGTCCGACGACATAGCGCACACCATCTCCGAGCTGCGATCTCGACCCTCCTGATCGAAATCGGTCGATCGTTCCAGGCCGGTCAACACGGTCGCGTCGCGACCGTTGTCGCTGAGCCACGCGTCGCTCCTGCAGCCCACCGCCCTGTGACATGCTGTTGCCGATGACAAACGACGACAGCACACCATTCACCACTCCTGCGCCGCCGGTGCCGCCGCACACTGAGGCGCAAGGTGGAGTGCCATTGTCTGCCCCGTACCCGGCCCGCCTGGACATTCGGTACCCCGAGCAGCTCAGCCGTGTCACTACTGCGTTCCGCCTGATTCTGATCATCCCGATCTTGATCGTGCTCCGCGTCCTGACCGGCAGCGAAACCCAGATCTCGCAAATACCCGGTGGAGAATGGTTCTCGACCACAACGAGAAGCGTCGGGGCCGCGCTCTTCGGTGCGACATTGTTGATGATCCTGTTCAAGAAGCGCTATCCGCGGTGGTGGTTCGACTTCAACTTGGAACTGGCGCGTTTCAGCGCCCGCGTGGGCGCTTACGCAGTGCTGTTGACCGACACCTACCCGTCGACTGTTGAACATCAGGACATTGCTCTCGACATCGACTACCCGGACGCAGAACATGATCTGATGCGCGGGCTCCCACTCGTCAAGTGGTTCCTCGCCATCCCCCACTACATCGTGTTGTTCTTCCTGGCGATCGGGGTGTTCTTCGTCGTGATCGTTTCCTGGTTCGCGATCTTGTTCACCGGCCGATACCCGCGAGGTCTCTTCGACTACGTCGTGGGCGTAGGTCGGTGGGCGCTGCGGGTCAACGCCTACGCTTTCCTCCTGGTCACCGACACGTACCCGCCGTTCTCACTCCGATGATGAGCAAGCGGTTCCACCGATTGCGTTGATCGATTTTCGGGGCAATACAGTCGGCGCCATGACGTTGTCTGATCGCATCCTGATGGGCCCTGGCCCATGTAACCCATATCCCGAGGCCGTTCAGGCACTCGGTAAGCCGATGCTCGGACATCTCGATCCGGAGTTCATCACCTTGCTCGATGAGACCAACGAGCGCCTGCGCACGGTTTTCGGCACGGCGAACGCGCTCACCTTCCCGGTCTCGGGCACCGGTTCGGCTGGCATGGAAGCGGCGATCGTCAATTTCGTCGGGCCTGGCGACACGGTCGTTGTCGGCGTGAACGGCGTGTTCGGCGGGCGCCTGGTCGATGTCGTCGGCCGCACCGGCGCTGAAGCGATCGCCGTCGATCACGACTGGGGTCAGCCGATCGACATTGACCGCATGGTTGCCGCCCACCCAAGCCCGGCAATGTTTGCGATGATCCATGCCGAGACCTCCACTGGCGTGCAGAGCAATGTCGCTGCGATGGGTGCAAGAAAAGGCGACGCGCTGCTGCTCGCCGACTGTGTCACGTCGCTCGGCGGCGTCGACTTACACGTCGACGAATGGGGCATCGACATCGCCTACAGCGGTACCCAGAAGTGCCTCGGTGTCGCACCTGGCCTGGCGCCGCTCACGGTCTCGGATCGTGCGCTCGAACGCATCCTCCCAAAGCCGCAGTCGTGGTACCTCGACCTCAACATGATTGCCGGGTACGTCACCGGTTCTGGCGCTCGGGCCTACCACCACACGGCTCCGATCTCGATGATCATGTCGCTGCACGCTGGCCTCGGCGTCGTGCTCGATGAAGGCCTCGACCAAGTTCGCGCCCGGCATCAGGCCGCTGGCGATGCCGTCAAGGCGGGGATGCAGCAGCTCGGCTTCGAACTGTTCGCAGCCGAAGGGCACCGCTTGGCGCCGCTCAGTTCAATCTCGATCCCCGAGGGGCGCCTTGGTGCGTTGAGCGAAGCCGAAGTGCGGACACAATTGCTCCGTGACTACGGCATCGAGATCGGCGGCGGGCTCGGCCCGGTGGCCGGCAGGGTCTGGCGTATCGGCACGATGGGCCACACCGCCCGCCAGCGCAACGTCACGACGCTGTTGGGAGCACTCACCGACATCCTCGACTGAGGCACCGACCGACTTAGTGGATGCTGACGTCGCCGATCAGGTCGGCTTTGCCAAGGCGGCGAGCCAACTGGCGGGTGCGCAGCAAGTCATCGTCGAGGAACGCTTCGAACGCTGCGGCCCGGGTGCGCGCTATCGCGATTGCCTCAGCTGGTGTGATGGGGACGAACCGGACCAGGTCGCCTGGCCTGAGCTGACAGAAGGCATCGAGATCGGCACCGACAACCGTGGCAATCTTGGGGTAGCCGCCAGTCGTCTGATGGTCGGCGAGCAGCACCGTTGCCACGCCATCACCAGCCACTTGCACTGAGCCGCGGACGATGGGCTCGGACGGAATCGACAGCGCTGCATCGAGGTCGAGCAGCGGCCCGTCGAGGCGGACTCCCATCCGGTCGAATCCTTCGGTAAGAGCGAATGGGGTCGTGACGAGACGCTGCACAGCTTCAGCGGTGAACCGATGATCCTGCGGCCCAAGAACGACCCGGGCGGCCCCGTCGACGAGATCGTTCCCACCGAATACAGCGACAGCGCCGTCGAGAATCGGATCCGTCCGGGCAGCTGCCACCTTTACGTCGAGACCGGCAATCACGTGGCCGCCGCCGAGCCCCGACAGCGAGTGTGTCGCCGTCTGCCCGAGCCATCTTGGTGCCTTGATCTCGCCGGCGCTCGCTAGGTAGGTCCAGCTTCCGCTCGGCCCCGCAGCAATGGCGAGCCGGTCCCCCGGGACGAGGGTAAGGACGATGTTCGACCCAACCGGTGCGCCGTTCACCGAAGTGCGGAACCTGCCACCGACGACTGCGATCGTCACGCTTGCACCGACACATTCAAACGATGCACCCGCACGCGACACCTCGACGGCGGTGGCTCCGGCCGAGTTGCCAAGCACGACGTTCGCAATGGTGTGCGCTGTTCGATCCATCGGTCCGGACGCTGGAATGCCGTGCCGGAGGTGCCCGATACGGCCGCCGTCTTGGAACGTCACCAGCGGGCCCGCTGCGACGACTTGCAGCGATGCCGTGTTCATGGCGCCGCCGTGTACTCGTCAAGTGTGATCCGATCGAACACGATCTCGTCACCAGGTCGAAACGCGAATGGTGCGTCGGGCTGATCGGGAAGCACTCGGAAGTGCGTCCGGCCAATCACGGACCAGCCGGTCGGCATCTCGATCGTGGTGATCAAGCACTGCCCTCCGGCAATGATCACGCTGCCTGCAGGAACACCTCGCTCAGGCTGCAGCTTGCGGGGCACGTTGATGGAAGCCGGCACACCGGACAGGTAGGCGTAGCCGGGCGCGAAGCCGTACATGACTACCCGGTACGAACCAGAGAGATGCACCTCGACCACGTCGTCCGGGCTCAGCCCGCTGTTCGCAGCAACCGTTTCAAGGTCGGGCGCAATCCCGAGGTCGTAGCAGACCGCAACATGATGGCGGCGTGGCTCAACGGCCGCTGCGGCGGTGATGTCGAGCCGGCCGATGGCTGTGCACACTGTGTCATGGTCGGTGACGAGTGGGTCGAAGACGACGAGCAGGCTCACGTATGCCGGCACGGTCTCGACGAGGCCGACGACGCGGCCATGTTCGATCGCACTGGTGATGGCCTGATCGAGCGCAACAACCTGACGGTTGGCCTGCTCGGTGAACTCAGATGCAAGTTCGACCAACACCGCGCTATCGCCGACCGGAACAAACCGGTTCACGACGTGGCGGCGAAGCTCCGCAGCTCGACGCCAGCGGCGAGGAGACGCGAACGGAGTTCGGTGGTCATGTCGACAGCACCCGGCGAGTCGCCGTGGACACAAATCGAATCGGCAGCCAATGGGATAGGCGCTCCGTCGACCACTGGCATCAGGCCCGTTTCGAGAAATCCGAGCAGCCGGTCGGCGGCGTCGGCGGGGTCGTGGATCAACGCACCCGGGTCAGTGCGTGGAACCAGTTGACCGCTGGCCTGGTAGCCGCGATCGGCAAACACCTCGGAGAACACCTGCGCACTGGCATTGCGGGCAGCATGCTCGATCTCGGTGCCGGAGATCGCAAGGATCGCAAGCCGCTCGTCGAGCTGCCGAACAGTGTCGACGAGCACCCGAGCTACAGCAGCGTCGCTGGCGGCCAAATTCGCTAGCGCGCCGTGGGCCTTCACGTAGCGCACCTCAACGCCCGCCAGGCGCGCAATCGACGTCAACGCGCCAATCTGAGCAGCGATCATGCGGGCCATCTCGTCAGGCGACATGGGGATGATGCGGCGGCCGAAGCCGGCACGGTCGGCGTAGCCAGGGTGTGCTCCAACGACCACATTGTTCTGGCCGGCGACGGAAAGGGCATTGAACATCGTGTCCGGATCGCCAGCATGCCCTCCACACGCGATGTTTGCGCTGGTGACGATCCCCAGCATTGTGGTGTCGTCGCCCATCGACCATGGGCCATAGCCCTCGCCGAGGTCAGCGTTGAGATCGATTGATCGCATCATCAGTCACGATCTTCGGCGGCTTCGCCTGGAATTGCAAGTACACCGGCCACTCAGTCATGCCTCGGGGCGCCGCATGACGACAATGCCGTTGGCAAGGCGTCTGATCTCGCTCGTGATGAATTGCGTGACGACGCGTAGCGGTCAACGGATCAGGAGCCGCGAGCGGAGGGTGAGCGGCTTGCCCACCCAGCCGTACAGGTGCGAGCCCAACTCGTCGGCTCGAGACAGTGTCGCCACGTGCACGAGGCCTGCTACCTCGCCCGCCGCTGGATTCCACCGACGGCGTCGTACTGGCGGCGGACGGAGGCCTGGTGGCGTTGCCTGCTGAAGGACGGCTTTCAGTCAGTGCAAGATGTCGACGGTGGCAGCCTTGGATGGTGGGCCCCATACCCGCTCGTTACCGAGTGAGTCAGACGGCCTGCGCAATCTGCCAGGCCCCATATCCGCCCAATATGTCCGAGACGTCCGAGAAGCCCGCTTCGCGTAACACGCTGGCCGCGACCGACGAGCGATAGCCACCGGCGCAATACACCACCGTCGGAGCCGACGAATCAAGTTCGTCAAGCCGCCGCGGGAGCTGGCCAACCGGAATGAACTGTGCCCCATCGATCGCACCGAGCGCCACTTCGCCGGGGTTCCGAATGTCGAGCAGCTGGAGCCCGTCGATCATGTTGCGGCGGGCGTCAAAATCCTCGGCCGTCAAGCGCGACGCATGACGGACGCGTTCGGGACGGTCCAGCATCACCTTCGTCGGGAACTGGACGAATCCAGCGACATGGTCGAAGCCGATTCGAGCAAGCCGGTTTTTGGCTTCGGTCTCGATGCCATCGTCGACCACGAGGACGATGTCGACGTCGTGGGGAACGACCGATCCGGCGAACTCGGCATAGCGGCCATTGAGGCCGACGTTGATCGAACCGTCGAAGTGTCCACGAGCAAATTCTTCAGGGTCTCTCCCGTCGATAATCATCGCCCCATTTGCAACCAAGGCAGATGCCTCGTCGAGGGAGAGCGCCATCGGTGGAGCAGCCTCGTCGAGGAGTTCCCGATCGCGGCGATTGAGATCAGCGTCGAAGGCGAAGTACCCGGGCGGTGGAGTTTGGCCTTCGGTCACCAGATCGAAGAACGTCTCTTTGCTGTCGGCGAGCAGCGCGTAGTTCGTCGATCGCTGGACCCCGATGGTCGACCAAGTGTCGGTCGAAAGGTTCTTGCCACAGGGCGAGCCAGCTCCGTGCGCGGGGTAGACGCGGGTGCTGTCGGGAAGAGTGAGCAGCTGTTCGTGGAGGCTGTCGTACAGGCTCGCTGCCAGATCTTCACGGCTGTGGCCAACTGAGGAAAGCAGATCGGGCCGACCGACATCACCTATGAAAAGCGTATCGCCGGTCAGCACAGCGTACGGCGCTTCACTTGTCGAGCCATCCCACACCACGATGCTGATCGATTCCGGCGTGTGGCCAGGCGTGTGGCGAATTTCAAGCACGACGTCTCCGAGGTCGATTCGCTCACCATCAGCAAGCTTTCGTGATTCGAATTCTGTGTCCGCGACGTCGGAGTAGGCAATGGCGGCGCCGGTCGCTGCAGCAAGTTCGAGGTGACCAGACAGGAAGTCGGCGTGGAAGTGCGTCTCGATGACCAGTTCGATCGTCAGGCCCGCGGCCTCGGCATCACGGACGTATTCGTCGATGTCTCGCCGCGGATCAACGACCACGGCTCGACCCGTGGTTTCATCGCCAATCAGGTATGAGGCCTGGGAGAGACACTCGAGGTAGTACTGGGTGAACTTCATGTTGGCATCCGTTCAGTTCGGCTATATGAACGAATATACGTACATTTAGATCAAGAGTCAACATCAAGTGCAGCGCCCGCTGCTGCTGCTGCCATAGTGCCCGAAATATCGTCATTCAGAACGCCACAGTTGTCAGAATTCGTCCTAGTGTCTGGATGTACGGATGTTCTGATAAACATCGTGATGACGTCTTCCGACGTTTGCGAAGGAATCCATGGCCCTTGACCGAAACAGCCCCATGCCACTGTGGGCGCAACTCGAATCTGAGCTCAAGCGGCGCCTCGACGCGGGCGAGTTCAACGAGCGGTTCCCGACCGACAGCGAGCTGGTTGCCGAGTATGAAGTCAGCAGGCACACCGTCCGCGAGTCGGTTCGTCATCTCAACAAGCTCGGGATTCTCCGGCGCGAACGCGGCCGCGGCACCGTTGTCAACCAGAGCGAGTTCGTACAACCACTCGGCGCGCTCTACAGCCTGTTCGAGTCGATCGAATCATCCGGCGTCGAGCAGCGCAGCAAGGTCCTTGTCCTCGAAGAACGCACCGACGAAACCGTCGCCGCGCAACTCGGCCTGCCGGCCGACGCACCGCTGCTCTACCTCGAACGCATCCGGTACGCCGGCGACGAAGCGCTCGCGCTCGATCGGGCCTGGCTCCCGATGTCGCTGGCCGGGCCGCTCATCAACAGCAACTTCGAACGCACTGCGCTCTACGACGAACTCGAGCGGTGCGGCGGCGTCCGGCCAGACGCTGGATGGGAGCGGATCGCTCCGCTCAACCCTCAGCCAGCCGAACGGACGCTGCTGAAGATGCGACATGGTGAGGCAGCGTTCTTCCTCGAACGACTCAGCACGGCGCACGGGCGCCCCATCGAATGGCGCACCACGACAGTTCGCGGCGACCGCTACCGCTTCATCTCAAAGTTCGAGGTCGGTGTGGCCCCGCCGCTCGCAGCAACCGCCAAGGCGTAAGCAACCCCGTCGCCTGATCCGACCATCGACACTTTGCTACCGCTTTGCGCGCGGTAACGGTCGACAGTTACGCGTGAGCTGCACTCCCACTTCTGGTCGACGCACCTGGCCCAGAGACGCGAGTCGATGTCGACGAACGGCGGCCTGGCTCGCGCAGGAGCCAAGCCCCAGTCCTGAGTATCGCTCCGGGTCAGCGCCGTCAAAATTTCTCGGTACTGTCAAGATTTCTCGGTACTGTCACGATTTCTCGGTACTGTCAAGATTTCTCGGTACTGTCAAGATTTCGAGGCGTCGCCATTCCACGGGAGCGCTCTATACGTTCAGCGATTCCGCCAGCTGGGGGACAGTTCGCGGGAAGAACAACGATGAATCAACCGGCGAAAAGGGCGATTGGTCGAGGCAGCCGGCTGACTCTCGCCAGTGCACTGGTGCTTTCTCTCACAACGGTGGCGTCTGCCGCTGGGCCCGGTGGCGTCAGTGCCGAGGGCCGCCCGTCAACCGATTTTCTCGGCGGAACAGGCCCGTTGACCGGCGCGATCTTCGAGGCCGGTGACGATCCGGATTACCAGTATGTC
>JBLIMF010000030.1:0-20128 GCA_047638615.1 Gammaproteobacteria bacterium | reverse complement strand
ATCACGAATGCCGGATCGAGATATGCAGCAGCACCATGGAGATCGCGCGCCTCCATCAACGTGAGGTAGCTGCGCACGATCGAGGCGGGTGACGTCGTGTCAGCCATCAGCGTCTCCACTGTTCCCGACACGCTGTTGCCCAGCTGCGGCGTCGAACATTGCCGTCACCATGGCGGGCTTGGGCTGCTGCGGTCGTGGATAGGCCGTCCGGCTGTGGGTCAGGCCGAGAGCGAGGAGTGTCTCGACGAGCTTGTACGAGAGCGGCCCCGGGTTGACGACGGGGACATCGAGCACCGACGCGAGGTGGCCGTGTGCCTGGTGCATCGTTGTCGAACCGAGACAGATCACGTCAGCGCCCTGGGCAACGAGTCGCTGGCATGCGGCTTCCATCTTCGGGATGATCGCATCTTCTTTGCCGTCGAGCAGAGTGTCGAAGTCGGGTGGGGTGTCGAAGTGCTCGACTCCGGCGCACCGATCTCTCAGCCCCCAGTCGTCGAGGGCCTTCTCGTAGCGGGCGAGCGCTGGTTCCCACTGGGCTAACACACCGAACCGGCGTCCGAGTGTGAGTGCGAAGATCAGCGAGGCGCGGCCAGGAGCAATGACCGGGATGTCGAGCATCGATCGGAGTGCATCAGCGCCCGAATCGCTCACCGTGTCGATCACGACGGCGTCGAAGCCCTCGTCCTGTGCGCCGAGTCCGGCCTCGAGAATCGCCAGGTCGAGTAGCAGCCAGTCGTGGGGGCTGACGAAGCTCGTGGGCCCAGCGCGGACGGTTCGATACTCGTAGGTGACGTCTTCGCGCAGGCTTACTTCGCGCTGTTGTTCAGCTCGTCGTGCGACCCCTGCGGCATCGATGGCGAATGGCACTAATACCAGTACCCGGCTCATGACGATGCCTCCGTGGTTGTGCGGGCGGCCGTGGTTTCGGACTGGTTGGCGGCGTCGAGCATCGCAGTGATCATGGCGGGCTTCGGAGCGAGCGATCTCGGAAACGCTCGTCGACTGTGCGTGAGGCCGAGCGCGATGAGGGCCTCGGCAACGAAATACGACAGTGGGCCCGGATTGATGACCGGCACAGGAAGGTTGTCCTGAAGATGCTGGTGAGCTTCGTGCATCGTGGTCGACCCGAGACAGATTACGTCGGCGCCGTCGTCGATCAATGCCTGGCTGGCCTCGAGGAGAAGTGGGAGCGCATGGTCCTTCCCTGCCATCAGTGTTCGGTTGTTGGGCGCGACGTCGATCGAGCGAATCCCGGCACATCGATCGGCAAGCCCAATCTCCTTCAGCACACGGTGGTAGATCGGAAACCATTGCCGCCACATCGTCACGATGCCGAACTGTTGCCCGAGCATCGAGGCAACTGCGTATTGTGTCCGGCCTGGGCCGATGACGGGAATGTCGAGCATGGATCGCAGCGCACTGACCGCAGAGTCGCTGACGGTGTCGATGCACACCGCGTCGTAGCCATCGGCCTCGGCGCTCAGCCCCGACTCGAGCATCGAAATATCGGCGAGGACGTAGTCGTGGTGCGACACGTAATTGGCCGGTGCTGCTTTGGTCGGCCTGAAGTCGACGACCACGCTCTCCGGTAGCGGAGCTGCATCGAGTTGAGCAGCACGAAGTGCCAGCTGCTGGTCGTCGAGCGGAAATGGCACCAGGACGAGAATCCTGACGGGGCTGGAGCCAGCGGCTTCGGTCATCGAGCCGTATTCCCTGCCGTGATGTGCTGACCGGCGAGATAGCCGAGACCAAGCGCGCAGAGCAGTCCGTTCCCAGACATATAGCCGTCGGCCCCGTGACCCGAGATCCCAGCGGCGGCGCCGCCTGCGGCATAGAGCCCAGGGATGGGCTCACCATTGCGGAGCACTCGCGCGGAACCGTCGACGGTGAGTCCACCTTGGGTGTGGAACAGTGCACCGGTCACCTTGACGGCGGCGAACGGAGCAGCGAGTGGAGGGCCCCACGATGTGCGACCAAACGGATCCTCACCCTGTTCCGTCGAGGCTCGTTTGACTTCGGCAAACGATGCTTCGAGCGCTGCGGGAGCGCACCCGATCCCGTCGGCGAGTGTGGCGACGTCATCGGCCCAACGAATTCCACCCGATTCGATGAGCTGCTGATAGTCGTCGAAGGGAAGTGCGTCGTCATTTATCCGTTGGTCGTAGACCACCCAGGCAGTTGCATCGGGCTGAGCCAGTACCTGAACGGCGTATTCGGAGTAGCCGGTGGACTCGTCGCCAAACCGCGTCCCGCTCTGGTTGACGAGAAAGGCGCCGTTCATCACCGTGGTCCACGTGAGCAACACGCCATGCGGGGTGGCGACCGACCCGTGCCCCTGGTACGAGTCGAGGTACGCAGTGTCGGCCCCGAGTGATTCACCGATGTCGAGCGCGTCGCCCAGGCTGTGGTCGCCGCCGAAGTACAGGCCCTGCCCGATCTCGGGGATATGCGCGGCGACGCGCTCCGGATTTGCACCGAACCCGTTGGTTGCGAGGATGACCGCCGATGTCGTGATGATCTGTTCCTCGCCGTCTGGCGTCCGAGTGGTCACCTTCCAGATCGGCTCGGGGCCGTCACCGACCGGTTCAAGGCCGACCACACGCGACGGAATAACCATCGTGATTGCTTCGCGCTGTTCGGCAGCTTCGAGGAGATGGCGGTGCATGGTGCGTCCGGCGCGATCCGGAACACACAAATGGCGTTTGCGGCTGTGGCCTGGATACTGCGCGTCGAGGACGAGTTCGAGGGGCATCGAGCAGTCTTCAGCAAGGAAATCCGCCAACTCCTCACCGACCTCGATGAGGGCCCTCGCGACAACGGGATCGGCCGAACCATGGGTCTTCGAGATGATGTCGTCGTACAGGCGCTCTTTCGAGTCGTCGATACCCGCAGCGGTCTGCCACCGCGAGCCGCCGACGGGAATCATCGACGTACTCATCGACGTGTTGGATCCAGTTCGAAACGTCTCAGATGCCTCAAGGAGCGCCACGGTCAGCCCACCGTCGGCGGCCGCGATCGCTGCCGCCAATCCGGCCGCACCCGCCCCGGCGACGATGACGTCGGTGTCGACGGATCCGATTTGGGAGCCAGCTTGATTCATCGGCGCATGGTACGCCATCGTTCGCTGACGTCAATTTGGAGACGCAAATTCAGAGAGATCGAACGACGGACCCGTCCTTGCGCACGACTCGGGCACACTGCACGTATGGACACCCCACATGATCCCTTCGGCCATCTCGGACCCGTCGGAGCGTGGAGTGGCCGGCTCCAGCGGCGTCCCACCGGCCAGGCGATCGAGATGTGCGAGGAACTCGGCGAGCTCGGTTACCAGACCGTGTGGCTGCCCGAATCCCCGTCCGGAAAGAACGTGCTCACCTTCGCAGCCGTGCTTCTCGGCGGGACGTCGCAGGTGAACGTTGCAACAGGGATCGCCATCACGTGGGTGCGCGATGCGGTTGCGATGATCAATGCATCGCGCACGCTCGGCGACGCGTACCCCGGCCGCTTTGTTCTCGGCGTCGGCATCAGCCATCAGAGCACGGCTGAGGGCCGCGGTCACCTCTATGAAAAACCTCTCCATGCGATGCGCGCCTATCTCGACTCGATGCGTAATGCCGCCTTCGACGGCGGTGCGCTGGAATGGACACCTCCGACGATCGTCGCCGCTCTCGGTCCGAAGATGCTCGCAGTGTCAGGCACACATGCCGATGGGGCGCACTCGTTCCTCACCACGCCCGAGCACACAGCGGGCGCTCGTGAGGTGCTTGGCGCCAACAAACTTCTCGCCGTCGAACAGGGCGTCGTTTTGCTTGACGGTGGCCTCGATGTCCGTGCAGGACGGGATCGCGCCCGGGCGAACCTGCTGCGATTTCTTGCCTGGCCGAACTACCGGAATCACCTGCAGCGTCTTGGGTTCAACGACGCTGACTTTGAGGGTCAGTGCTCGGATCGTCTGATCGATGCCCTCTATGTGATCGGTGACGAGGAGGCGGTTGGCCGAAGAATTGGAGCACATCGCGATGCGGGTGCCGATCACGTCTGTCTCCAGGTGATTGGTGGTAGCGATGACGACGAACTCGACGCGTTCCGCCGTCTCGCGCCTCAGACCCAGTCGGGCACTTGATCGAGCCAGGACAAATACGCATCGATGGAGATGTCGGGCGGTGTCCACCACGAATCTCCGAGCACGTCGATCAGTCGGTCCGCCACAACGACGGCGCGCTGCTGGCGCGGGTCAGCGTCGTAGGTGAGCGTTGCCTGGTCGAGGTCATCTACCATTGCGACATCGACCGACGGGTGTCGCTGCCGGATGACATCCAGACAATAATCCAGTCCGAACCGTTCGGTGGGGCACACGTTGAAGCAGTCGTGCACGAGTCGTTCGCGCTTCGCTAACTCGACCAGAGCGTGGGCGGCGTCCGATCCACTGATCCAGTTCCGCGGTTTGTCGGCGAGATACCGAATGGATTCGCCTCGAGACGCAGCCATCGCGACTTGGCGCAACGGGCTCATGAAGTCGCGCACTGACGTCTGTTGTTCCCACGTCCCGAAAAGCGCGGACAGACGAGCGACGATGATTTCGGTGCCGTGGAGTTCGTGGTGACGCCGTACGAGTTGTTCGCTGGCCTGCTTGGTGATTCCGTAGAGCGACGACGGCTCGACCACCGTGTGTTCATCGAGAGCGGTGGCGCCAAACGTCGCCTGGCCGTAGATGGCCCCCGACGAGACATACACGATGCGTCGAACCTCAGCTCGTGCACAGGCATCGAGAACCGACTGCGTCCCGGCCACATTGACCGCAACGACGTGTGCGGCCTGCACTCGTTCTCTTGTCGCTGATGCCGTGATTGCGGCGGCGTGTATGACGATGTCCGGCCGGTAGCGCTTGAACGCGCGCTCGACAGCAGTGGCGTCACACACGTCGAGCGTCTCGAAGCGTGGTGGGGTCGCGAACACCTCGAGAGACGTCTGCACTGCCTGACGTGGCGCCCCCAGGTCGAAGCCGATTACCCGCTCGCCTCGGCGTGCGAGCTCATGCAGCAAGTTGACCCCGACGAAACCTGCTGCGCCGGTCACAGCAATCATGGCCGCCCCCGAATTGTTGCGCCAGCATTGCGAGTTTTTGAACGGCGTGTTTTCAGGTCGATGAAGTCCATGGTCATGACCTAGGGTATCCACTCAACGAACGGCCGTCCGCAGGGCGAACGTTTTGATTGATCTGTATGTGGACTGGGGGGTGAACGAAATGCGATCCGTAGAGCGAGCGTTCGATGTGATGTTTCAGATCGTCCAATCTGACCAACCGTCCACCCCGAGTTCGCTGGCCAATGATCTCGATCTCCCACGGGCCACTGTTCATCGCATGCTCGCGGTTCTCGTCTCGTGCGGTGTCATCACCCGAGCGTCCGACGAGAAGTCGTTTGTCGTCACCCCGAAACTGTTGCTTGCGTCGTTGACGAACCGTCGCGTGGCTCGGCTCTCAGAATTCATCGTCACGTACCTGCACCGCCTGGTTGCCCTGAGTGAGGAGACCAGCAGCCTGCACGTCCGATCCGGTGATCAGCGGATCTGCGTTGCCGAGATCGAAGGTTCACGAGGCATCCGGTGGGCCCGTGGTCCCGGCTGGGGTGCTCCGATTTGGAGCGGTGCTGTTGGCCGCATGTTGATGGCTGGTGAGACGCGCCAGGAAATTGACGACATTTTCGCGCGATCCTCCCTGGATCCGCTCACGACGAGCACGATTGTCGACCCCGTCGAAATCCGGTCGCGCATCGACCGGGCGCGTCTCGACGGGTCGAGTTGCAGCGCCTCCGAAACAGTCACGGGGGCCGCAGCAGTGTCAGCACCGCTTGTCACATCTGACGGGCGCACGATCGCAGTCATCGGTCTCTATGGACCAGCCGAACGGCTCGATCACATGCGCACATTCAGTACCGAAATCTGTTCCATCGCAGCCGAATCGGCAGCGGCGTGGCAGGCGATTTCAACCGTCCCGGCGGAACCGGCCGCTCGGCAACCAGCCAAGCGAGAAGCATCAACAACCCGTGATGGGTTTCAGCAAGGAGACAAGCAATGAGAAGACGTGGACTATTAATTGCAATTCCGGTGGCGTTCGCGCTGACGGCCACGGCATGTGGCAGCGACGACGACGCTGCGCCAGCAACGGAGGCGCCTGCGGCAACAGAGGCGCCTGCGGCAACAGAGGCGCCTGCGGCAATGGAGGCGCCTGCGGCAACGGAGGCGCCTGCGGCAACGGAGGCTCCTGCGGCAACGGAAGCGCCCGCCGAAGCGATGCCTGGGTTGGTCGAGGACGGCACGCTCATCGTTGCGACCACTGGCAACTTCCCGCCGTTCACGGCAA
This sequence comes from Gammaproteobacteria bacterium, assembly GCA_047638615.1. Taxonomy (GTDB): domain Bacteria; phylum Actinomycetota; class Acidimicrobiia; order Acidimicrobiales; family Ilumatobacteraceae; genus Ilumatobacter_A. Next base: position 13,767 of record JBLIMF010000030.1, on the reverse strand, counting down.
TCAATCCTGATTCCGGGGAGAACGAGGGGTACACAATCGACATCGCTCGCGAGGTTGCCACTCGACTCGGCCTCGAACTCGAGCTCCCGACGGTTGACTTCGTTGCCGAGCTTGAGGGGTTGTCCCAGGGTCTGTACGACATCGCCGACTCGGGTATCTGGCCGACGCCCGAACGTCAGGAGAGCTTCTTGTTCTCACGTCCGATGACCTCGACCGGCATCATTGCTCAGGTCCGTGCCGAAGATGCCGACTCTGCGGGGTTCGCTGACGTCAGCGGACTGAACGTCGGCGGTATTCAGGGCAGCAGCCAGGAGAAGTACCTCCTCGACAACGAAGCTGAGCTCGGTTACTCGAGCTACCTGGGCTTCGCGGGCGCCGGTGAAGCGCTGATCGCGCTCAAGCAGGGTCGCGTCGACGCGCTCTCCCAGGACTCGCTCGTTGCAAGCTTTGTTGCCGCCAACGATGAGGAACTCGCCACTGCTGGACCGACCGTGTTGGCCCATCCGCTGTCGTTTGCTTTCCAACTCGGCAACGAGGCCAAGCGGGACGCATTCGACGTCGTGCTGAACGAGATGATCGCTGACGGCTCGCTTGCTTCCATCCAGCAAACGTGGTTCGGCGTCTGCATCCCGGTTCCGGCCGGGAACAATTCCGAGGAGCCGTACGACATTCTCCCAACGGGAGACTGCTGATCGGTTGCGCTGCCGGCGGTGGGCCTCGGGTCTACCGCCGGCAGCGCACACACCCCTTCGACATGAGAATGTGAGACACACGAGCGCATGAGTGACTTTGATTTCGACATCATCAGGCGGTCTTGGCCGCTGATGCGTGAAGCGACATGGGTGTCGATCCAGGTCTTCGCGTGGTCGCTGGTCTTGGCGAGCTTCATCGGCCTTCTCTTCGCCTTGATGAGGCTCTCGAACGTCAGGGCGCTGCGCTGGATCGCTGGCACCTACGTGTGGATCTTCAGGGGCCTGCCAGCCCTGGTGATCTTGTTCTTCGCATTCTTCTGGGTCGGCCGCGTACTCGACTTGACCTCGTTCCAGGCAGCAATCCTTGGCCTCGGAGTGTCATCGGGCGCATATAAGGCCGAAATCATCCGTGCCGGAATCCTCGCCGTCGACAACGGCCAGCGCGAAGCAAGTGACGCCCTCGCCATGACGCGCGCCCAGTCGATGCGCCGGATCATCTTGCCTCAGGGCATCAGGGTGATGATTCCGAACTACGTCAGCAACTCGACGCTGCTGTTCAAATCTACGTCCCTGGCCACGGTGATCGGCTTGAACGAACTCACCGGTAAGTCCCGGCAGTTGGCGAACTCCACCTTCAAACCGATCGAGATTCTCACCGCGGCTGGCGTCATCTATCTCGTCTTGACCTCGGTGCTGGTGGGCGCCCAGGTGCTCCTCGAACGTCGCTACGCAGTGAAGGCGTAGCGCGTCATTATGGACGTTCAATTCTTCATCGATGTGTTCCCAGACATCCTCGAGGGCTTCACGCTCACGGTGTCGCTGTTCCTGTGGACCCTGCTGTTGTCCACGTTGCTCGGGCTGGTGCTCGCGCTGATGCGACTTTCGCCGATCCCGCCGCTGCGGTGGGTGTCGGCGGTTTACGGATGGTTGTTGCGCGGAATTCCGCTGCTGCTGCTCTTGTTTTACGTGTTCTTTGCGCTGCCCGAGTTCGGTGATTTCTTCATTCTGTCGCCGTTCCGGTCAGCTGTCCTCGGGCTCACCTTGTGGACTGCGTCGTATCAGAGCGAGGCAATCCGGTCGGGCATCATCTCGGTCGATAAAGGCCAATACGAGGCATCCGAGGCGCTCGGCATGAGCAAGACGCACCAAATGCGCAAGATCATCCTGCCTCAGAGTGTCCGAATCATCGCTCCGCCGTTCACCGGAAACGCGATTAATGCGTTGAAGCAGACCTCGCTCGCCACCGTGATCACCGTGTCAGAGATGACCGGCATCACGCGAGGAATCATCTCAAGCACGTTCCAGACGGTCGAGCCTTTGTTTGCTCTAGCGCTGGTGTATCTCGCACTGACCACGGTGCTCGTGTTCGCCCAGAGCGGGCTCGAACGGGCATTTCGACTAAAAACATGAGGAGGCCGACACGTGGCATTCGTAAAAATTGAAGGACTGACCAAGTCATTCGGAGACGTCCAGATCCTGAAGGGCATCGATATCGAGGTCGAGCGCGGCGAGGTCGTGTCGATCATCGGCCCGTCGGGTTCGGGTAAAACAACGATTCTTCGTTGTCTCAACATGCTTGAGCGCGCTGACGGCGGCCACCTCGAAGTCGACGGCCGTGTCGTTTGCAGCGACCGTGACAAATCGAAGATCGCGTTCGCCTCGAAGAAGGAACTGCGATCGATTCGCGAAGGCTTGGGGATGGTCTTTCAGCGTTTCAACCTCTTTCCGCACATGACGGCTCTCGAAAACATCATCGAAGCGCCGATCGCTGTGAAGGGCATCGACAAAAAAGTTGCTGTAGAAACGGCTCGAAGTCTCCTGGAATCGGTTGGGCTCTCGCACCGGGCCGATCATTATCCGGCTCAGATGTCGGGCGGGCAGCAGCAGCGAGTCGCGATTGCTCGGGCATTGGCTATGGAGCCGTCCATCATGCTGTTCGACGAAGTCACGTCGGCCGTCGACCCAGAACTCGCGGGTGAGATTCTCCTCGTTATGAAGCAGCTCGCCGAGCAAGGAATGACCATGCTCGTGGTCACTCACGAGATGGGATTCGCCGCGGATGTCTCTGATCGCGTGCTCTTCATCGACCACGGCAAGGTGGTCGAGCAGGGTCCCGCTGCACAGCTGCTGAGCGATCCGCAGAACGAGCGGACCAAGGCATTTTTGCACGCTGTTCTTGAACGAGCGCCGATGGATGCCGAAGTTGCCGGCGACGACGCGCATTGGCCGGCCAACGACGACGCCGTGCACATTGCTGCTGCTGCTCATCATCGCGACGACGCCGAACTCGCAACCTTACGAACAGAGGTCGAGCGGCTCCGAGCCGAACTCGACGCAGCCCGCAACACGCAGGAAGCAGGAACTTGACATGGGTATGACCATCGCCGAGAAGATCATCGCGCGAGCCGCGGGACGTGACGTTGTCGACCCGAATGAGGTGCTGTGGGTCGATGTCGATCTGGCGATGATGCACGATTCCAGCGGTCCCCGACGGATCTGGCCGGCGCTCGACAAGCTTGGAGTCGGCCTGTGGGATCCGGATCGCATCGTTGTCGTGAGCGACCACTACGTTCCCGCCAACGACTTGCTCGCTGCGAATATCCAAAAAACCACCCGCGAGTTCGCAGCAGAGTTCGGCATTGAGAAGTTTCACGATGCGCAGGGCATTTCGCACACGTTGATGATCGAGAAGGGCTATGCGCGTCCAGGGATGCTCTACGTCGGTGCCGACTCTCACAGCTGCACGGCTGGTGCGACCGGCTGCTTGGCAATGGGCATGGGCTCGACCGACATGCTCGGGATCGTTACCACGGGCCGGACATGGTTGCGGGTGCCGTCGACGATTCGCGTCGAGGTCACCGGCCAGCTGCCGTTCGGAGTCACGGCGAAAGACCTGATCCTGACCATCATCGGCGAACGGGGCATGGACGCCGGTCTGTACCAGGTACTCGAGTTCGTGGGCTCGGCAGTCGAGGCGCTGACGATGCAAGAGCGCAGTGTGCTCACCAACATGTGTGCCGAGATCGGCGCAAAGGCGGGCGTCGTGCCGTCGGACCAGACCACGATCGACCACTTCGCTGCATTAGACATTGCCGTCGAGGCGGGACCGCTAAGCGACGATGATGCCGTCTACTCCGAGCGGTGGCAGTACGACGGCGCTGAGATCGAACCTGTCATCGCCCGTCCAAATCGGCATGACGACGTCATCCCGATTTCGCAGCTCGGCGAGGCGAGGATCAACCGTGCATACATCGGCTCATGTACCGGGGCGAAGTACGAGGACCTCGCAATGGCCGCGAAGGTGTTGAAGGGTCGCACGGTCGACCCGGGGGTCTTGCTCCAGGTGGCGCCGGCCTCGCGAGCAGCACTGCGACAGGCAATGGAGGACGGGACGGCGCAGACGTTGATGGACGCAGGAGCCCACATCTTGTCCACCGGATGCGGCGCTTGCCCAGGTATTGGGAGCGGGCTGCTCGCGGCAGGGGAGGTGTCGATTTCCACGACCAACCGGAACTTCCGTGGCCGCATGGGCGATCCCGACTCGTCGGTGTACTTGGGGTCGCCGTACAGCGTGGCTGCAGCTGCGGTGGCGGGGCACATCATCGATCCACGCGAATTGTTGGGAGTATCTGTATGACGGACGATGTCGTTTCTTCCGACGTTCTCACGGGCCGTGTATGGAAGTTTGGCGACAACATCGACACCGATGTGATCGTGCCCGGCAAGTACCTGATCAGGGATTTGCCCGAGATTGCTCAACACGTGATGGATGGCATTCGGCCCGGGTTCGCACAAGAGTGCGGTCCCGAAGACATCATTGTCGGAGGATCGAACTTTGGTACAGGATCGAGTCGCGAGATGGCCCCTCGCGGGCTTCACGCGGCTGGCATCACAGCGATCGTCGCGACCTCGTTTGCGCGAATCTTCTTTCGCAATTGCATCAACGTCGGTCTTGCACCGGTCGAGTGTGCGCGGGCCGGCGAGATTGAAGAAGGTCAGCGTGTCTCGATCGACTTGGCCGCAGGCAAGGTGGTGATTCTCGACACGGGTGTTGAGCTCAGCGCAGTGGCTTTGCCCGAAGAGATCGGCGAGATCTTGAAAATGGGCGGCATGGAAAACTATCTCGCCGTCAAATTGGCGCGGCCGACCGGAGATGTCTCATGACCACAGCAGCAGCACGACTTCGAGCGCTACTCGACAACGAATCGCCGGTGGTAGCGCCTGGAGCGTTCAACGCCCTGTTCGCCCGCCTGATCGAAGACGCCGGGTTTCCGGCCGTCTACCTGAGTGGTGCGGGGGTGGCGAATTCACTGCTCGGCATGCCGGACCTCGGCATCTTCACCCAGACGGAGATGGTCACAATTGCTGACAACGTTTGTCAGGCGGTCGACGTCCCCGTCATCGTGGATGGCGATACTGGGTACGGAGGAATCCACAACGTCGCGCGGACAGTGCGTCTCTACGAGCGCGCCGGAGTCGCTGCGATTCAACTCGAGGACCAGACTTTTCCGAAGAAGTGTGGACACTTTGAGGGGAAACAGGTGGTGTCTCGAGCCGAGATGCTCGAGCGCATACATGCTGCCAAGGAAGCGCGGAGCAGCGCTGACAGCATCTTGATCATCGCCCGAACGGATGCCGCCGCGGTGATCGGGCTCGATGAGGCGATCGAGCGTGCCAAGCTGTTTGGCGAAGCTGGCGCCGACGTCTTATTCGTCGAGGCTCCACGCACGGAAGACGAACTCGCTCTGGTCGGCAAGGAACTGTCGGGTTATCGCCTTCTGGCGAACATGGTCGAGTTTGGCAAAACGCCGCTCCTTCCGGCGGAGCGGTTGGGCGAACTCGGTTTCCACTGCGTGATTTACCCGGGGGCCATCACTCGATCTGTCGTACCGGCCGCACGCGAGATGCTGGCAGAGTTGAAGGCGGAGGGAACGACAGCTGGTCGGCTCGATCGCATGGCGACGTTCCAAGACGTCAACGAAGTCGTGAGACTCACCGATCGAAACGAATGGGAAGCAATGATTGCTACCCGGGCACGCGGTGCAGGCGCATGACCAGACCGCCTGGCGTCAAAGCAATTCTTGGCTACGACATCATCGACGGCATGAGCGTCGACGAGTACGAGCACTGGCTCGCCGACATTCACTTTCCTGACTTGCTCGCCAACCCCCACCTCGATCGGATCGAGATGAACAACGTCGTCCGGCCAATCACGGCGACCAGTGCTGGTGGGGCAACCAGTGCCGAACCAACCACGTTTTACCGCATCGTCGAACTGCACTTCGCAGATCACGCCGCATACGACTCGTACCTGGCCTGGTTCGAGCTGAATCCAATCGAGGTCGAGCGCAGCCCAGTTGGTCGAACCGACTTCGGCTTCTATGTTCTCACCACGACCACCGTGGCCGATCGAGAACATCCCTACGTCTATTCGCCCGAACGCGCCTGACGCATTTTCCGACCCACCCATCCGAACTTGAAAGACCAACTCACCGATGGAAACCTCTGACCTCACCGCCCGCCAGTACTACGAGCAGATCAAGGCGAATCCGACCAGACCACGTTTTGGCTTTGGCAACAAGGCCGTGCTGGTCAACGTGGATCTACAGAAGGCGTACACCTGCGTTGGAGAGTTCCCAACAGCGTACGAGACGGACCCCAACCAACTTGATTACGTCAATCAACTCGCAGCTGCGACGCGGGCACTGAAGTGGCCGGTCGTATGGAGCTATGTCGCCTACATGGAATCGGGTGAGGACTGTGGGATCTGGGGGACGCGGACGGACACCGAGAACTCGTTGCAGAACATTCAGCGCAATTCCCGCCGAGCCGAGTTCGACGATCGGCTCGAAGTAGATCGCGTCAACGACGTGATCTACGAGAAGAAGATGCCTTCCCCGTTTCACGAAACGCCGTTGCAGTCGCTTCTCGTGTGGCACCAGGTCGACACCGTGATCATCACGGGTGGTTCGACATCCGGGTGCGTCCGTGCGGTTGCCGTCGACAGTCTGTCTCGTGGCTATCGCACGATGGTGGTCGAGGAGTGTGTTGCTGACAAGCACGAGATTCCTCATTTTGCCAATCTGGCCGATCTTGCACTCAAGTACGCCGATGTGGTGTCGTTCGACGAAGCGTTGTCCTACCTCGAGTCAAGAAAGCAGAGCTGATGAGCATTGAGCAGCGCACCGATCCGGGCCTGTACGACTACTGGCCCTATGAGAACCGTCCGAAAATCACGTGGCCCAACGGGGCCAAGGTGGCTTTCTGGGTCGCACCAAATATTGAGTACTACGAGCTTCAGCCGCCCCATCTCGCTGCCCGGCCGGCCTGGGCGCGTCCTGAGCCCGACGTCCTTGCTTACTCACTTCGTGACTACGGCAACCGTGCTGGCCATTGGCGGATGATGGATGTGATGGATAAATACGGTGTCCGCGGCAGCGTGTCACTGAACGTCGCCGTCTGCGAGCACCATCCTGAGATCATTGAGGCGTGTGCGGATCGCGACTGGGAGTTCTTCTCCCACGGCATCTACAACACGCGTTACTGCTACGGGATGAGCGAGGACGACGAGCGTCGCATCATCGCCGACGCATTCGAGACTGTTGAACGCGCCACCGGTCAGAAAATTTCGGGCTGGCTTGCGCCTGCCCTCACACACACGCACTCCACGATGGATCTGCTGGCGGAAGCAGGAATTCGCTACACCTGCGATCTGTTCTGTGACGACCAGCCACAGCCGGTAAACGTCCGCAATGGCCGACTGATCTCCGTGCCGTATTCGCTGGAGATGAACGACATCATCGTGTACAACGTGAGCAACCAGTCGCCACGACGTTACGCGGAGATGCTCAAGGCAAACTTCGATCAGTTGTATGCCGAGGGTGCAGAGTCCGGAACGGTGATGTGCATTCCCACGCACCCATTCGCGGTTGGGCGGCCGCAACGAATCGAAGCGTTCGAGGAAGCTCTCGAATACATCACCGGACACGATGATGTCTGGGTCACCACCGGCAGGGAAATCGCCGAGTACTACCACGAACACCACTACGACACTGCGGCTGCCTCGATCGCTGCGGCAAACGGAGGCTGATGACCATGGGATTCCCCGAGTCATATTTTGAGTATCCCCATCGCGGGTACGGCATGGACCAGAACTGGTACGAGTGGTCGATCCTGCCACGGCGTCCCAAGGTTGCGTGGCCGAACGAAGCACGGGTCGCCGTCTGGGTCACCGTCGCGATGGAATTTTTCCCACTCAACCAGGGAACTGTCCCATTTCGGGCCCCGGGTGGGATGGTCACGCACTATCCCGATCTCCGCCACTACACGCTGCGCGATTACGGCAATCGAGTTGGTGTCTTCCGTGTGTTCAAGCTGCTTGACGAGCTGGGCATCACACCCTCTGTCTCGTTCAACTCGAAAGTGGCTGAGCGATACCCGTCGCTCCTCGCCAATGTCGCTGACCGGGGCTGGGAGGTCATTGCCAACGGCGTCGACATGGGCCAGCTGCACCACAGCGGTCTGAGCCGCGACGAGGAGTCGGCGCTCATGGCCGAGTCGTTCGGCGTCTTGCGTGAGATGTCGGGTCAGCCGGTGACCGGCTGGTGGTCGCCGGCCAGGTCATCATCGATGAACACCCTCGATCTCGTCGCCGAACATGGAGGACGGTACGTGTGCGACTGGTTCAACGACGACATGCCCTATCCCATGACCACGGGTTCTGGCGGGCTCCACTCGATGCCATTGAACTACGAACTCGACGATCAGACGGTTCAATTTCACTATAAGCAGACCGAGAACGAGTTTGCCGAACAGGTCGAAGACGCGATGAGGGTTCTGCACGCGGAAAGTGCCGACCAGGGTGGTCGCGTGCTCTCTGTGGTGATTCATCCGTGGATGTCGGGTCAACCGCATCGCATCAAGGCGCTCGGGAAGGCCCTTGCTTCCGTGATGAGTTACGACGACGTGTGGAGCGCGTCGGGTGTCGAGATCCTGGATGCCTTCCAGAGTCAGGTCTCATGAGCGCGGTTCCATCGTCCCCTCCGGTGACGTCCAAGTCGTGGTCGGGGGCTGAACTGGCAGCGAATCCGCAACGGTGGACACGGACCTGGAACGACGAGCAGCTCCACGATCTGATCGAGGCTGCAGGCGCCCTCGATGAGGCCGATCTCTCCAATCTCGACCTGCGGACGGTCGCCCCGGCCTCGGTTCAGTCGCTCGCTGCCGACATCCGCCGTGAATTGCTCGACGGTCTTGGATTCACGCTGTTGACCGGGTTCCCGGTCCAGGAGCTCGACCTCGTTACTTCTGCGGGAGCGTTCATGATGCTCGGCCGTCTCATCGGCGAGCCGCGTTCTCAGAACGCCGCTGGTCACCTCCTGGGTCACGTCCTTGATGTCGGACGCGATCTCAACGATCCATCGACGCGCATCTACCAAACGCACGAGCGTCAGTCGTTTCACACGGATTCCTCCGATGTCGTCGGACTGTTCTCGCTGCGTGCTGCGAAATCAGGCGGTCGCTCGTTGTTGGCGAGCGCCGAGAAGGCTTATCAACTCGTGTTCGAGCGCAGCCCCGAGTTGGCGGCGCGCTTATTTGATCCGCTGCCGACCGATTGGCGTGACGAGCAGCCGGAGGGCCGTCAGCCGTGGTTCGAAATACCAGTGTTCTCATGGTACGAAGAGAGATTGACGGTGTTGTATCAGCGAACATACATCAACTCCTCGAGTCGCTTTCCCGATGCGCCACATCCCGATGCCCAACAGATCAGGGCGCTCGACTTGTTTGACGAAGTGCTGAACGAGCCTGGCGTGCACCTGCAGATGCAACTCGCGCCCGGTGACATCCAGTTTGTGCACAATCACTCATTGCTGCACGATCGAACTGCTTTCGTCGATCACGACGACCCGGCGGCACGCCGCCACTTGCTTCGACTCTGGTTGTCGGTAGAGGGCGATCGCGCGCTTCCGCCGAAGTTCGAGCAACGTTATGGTTCGATCGAAATCGGTAATCGTGGCGGAATCGTGAGCGCTGACACGAAACTGAACGTCAGCCTCGTCACCTGACCGGGTGTGTTCGGCCACAGTGTTCGCAGCCGTCTGGTTGGCTGTCGGCGCGTGAGATGTTGTCTTTCGAATAGCTCTTGGTGAAATCATTCGCATTACTAATTAGCCTTGCGAAGTAATGGACGAGGCCTCGACAACGACAAACATCGAAGCAACGGGGTTGGATGTTGCCCGCCTTCGGTTGGCGATTGTCCGGCTGGCCCGTAAGCAACGTCAGCAGGCGGGTACCGGTCTGACCCCCAGTTTGCAGTCGGCACTGGCGATGATTGACGTGCGCGGGCCGCTGACCATGGGCGAACTTGCCGCAGTCGAACAAATCTCGCCACCGACCATCACCCGCATCGTGTCCAAGTTGGAGGAGATGGATTTCGTGGCCCGGGCCGCCGACCCCGACGATGGGCGCATCGCCCGCGTGGAGGTCACCGCGGAGGGGCACCGGCAGTTAGCTGAGTCTCGCGAGCGTCGCGATGTTTGGCTCCGGAAACGCCTCGACGGCCTGGCCCGAGACGATCTTGCTGCGCTCGTTGCCGCGATCGGGCCGCTCGAACGTCTCCTTGAGGTCACCGACCTGGCGGGGCTCGACGGATGAGCAGGCTTCGCGGCGCTGCTGGGGACACGTTCCGCTCGTTGCGCATCCGCAACTTCCGGCTGTTCTTCTTGGGCCAGCTCACGAGCCAGGCCGGAACCTGGATGCAGATGATCGCAGTCATCTGGGTCGTACTCCAGCGCACCGACGACGGTTTCGCCCTTGGCCTGGTGAGCGCTGCACAGTTTCTACCGGTGCTGCTGTTCGGTGCGTGGGGAGGGGTCATTGCCGACCGTGTCGATCACCACCGCTTCATGCTGGGGACACAGGTCGCGTTCACCGTGATCTCGGCAGCTTTTGCGGGGCTCATCCTTACTGACCGGCTGAACATTTGGGCGATCTACGTGCTGTCGCTGGCCTTTGGCTTCGTCACAGCGATGGACAATCCGGTGCGACGGACCCTCGTTGTTGACCTGGTCGGTCCTGATGACGTACCTAACGCTGTGGCCCTCAACTCGTCGTTGATGACCGGCTCGCGTGTGGTCGGACCAGCGGTCGCTGGTGCGCTGATCACCGGGGTCGGCGTCGAGTGGTGCTTCATTGTCAATTTCGTGACCTATCTCGCGGTCCTCGTCGCACTGGCCCGCATGGACCGCAGCAAGATTCGCTCGTCACCGAAGATCAGCAAAAGCGGGGGGCAGCTTCGCGAGGGTTTCCGCTATGTGTGGCGCGAGCCGAAGCTCCGATTGCCGATCCTGCTCCTGGCCGTCGTCGGAACTTTCGCGTTTGAGTTTCAGGTCACCCTGCCGCTCTTCGCAGAGCGCGCGCTTGGTGGCAACGACACCACCTTCACCTGGCTGTACTCGGTCATGAGCCTGGGTTCGGTGATGGGGGCGCTGGCAATTGCGCGCCGGCGCGACGTGTCGACCCATCTGCTCGCCTGGGCAGCGATCTGGCTCGGCGTGTCGATGGCGCTGTTGGCACTCGCCCCCAACTTCGTCTTCGCCCTGATCGCGGTGATCCCGGTCGGCATCGCCACGATCGTGATGATCTCCGGTGCCAACGCCGTTGTGCAACTTCGGGCGACGGCAGAAATGCGGGGACGAGTCCTCGCGCTGACCGCGGTGGTTTTCATCGGCAGCACACCGATCGGCGGACCGATCGTCGGCTGGGCCTCCGAGAGCTTCGGTGCCAGCGCAGGCATTTGGGTCGGCGCCGGGGCGTCGATCCTCGCCGGACTTTGGACCCTGCGCGAGCTGCACCGTCTCGGCATTCAGCCACCCCACCTCGAAACGGGGGTCGAACCCGAGACGGTGAGCACCCCCGTCATCAACCGCACCTGACCTCAGCCGCTCTGACCTCAGCCGCTCTGACGACGACCGCCTGCAATTGGGCGGTGCGAACGAGCAGGTTTGAATCGTCGTTGACACCTGCCACCACCAGCAGACGACAACGAACGCCCTGCCCATCCCGAATCACCGCACCAGCGTGAACCCGCTCAGCGTCATTGCGTCTCTGCCCAAGCCGTAGAGGAGGGCGGTAACTCTGAGGGCTCCGCGAAATGGATCAAACTGCCTGCGAAAATCGGTTGCAATGACGGCAAGCCAAGCTCCGTGAATGTTGCACGAGGAACTCATCTGGGTGGGGCGACGTTTCCGCGAGCCGATCCCTCACCGTTGCAGCGATTCGCTGCGACGAGGTACTCGCTGGCGCTGTTTGACGCAATAAGTGGAGCTTCAGGTCGCCATGTTGTTGTGAGCTTCGAGCAGTTCGTTGCGGTAGCTGTGTGTGCCGTCGAAACGCGACATCAGGTATGGGCCGGTCACCATCGGCTCGTGTTTGGCGGCTTCGCCGTCAGCGAGGCAGGTTGCCAGCGTCTCGATGCGGAGGTTGAACGGTGGCGTGACGAAGAGCGGCGACGAGTAACGATCGACGCCAGGCGGGTTCACGACACGGTGGGGGTTCGATACCCACCGATCGTTCGTCCAGATAGCCATCAGGTCACCGAGGTTCATCACGAGTTGATCGTCGGGAACCGTCACGTCGATCCACTTCCCGGACCGCTCTCGAACCTGGAGTCCTCCGACGCCGTCATCAGCGAGCAACGTCAATGTTCCGTAGTCGGTGTGTGCACCACAGCCGAGCTGTCCGGGCTCTGGCGTGAGGCGATCCATCGGCGGATAGTGGATCAGCCGGAGGTGATACATCGTGTCACCGGGCTGAGTAATAAAGAACTCTGCCTCGAGGCCGAGCGCCAGAGCCAACGCTCGCTGCATCCGGTGCGATGCTTCGATCGACGCGGCTCGGTAGGCCTCCACCGCGTCACGAAAGCCGGGTAGATCGGGCCACTGGTTCGGGCCGTGCAGAGGGGTTCCGGCAACGAATGCCGGGTGATCAGGCCCACACTCGATGCCAGTGTCGAGCGTCTCTTTCATATCGCCAGCAAGCGTCTCACCAACGATGTCGTCCTCTCCGGCCAACGCTCCTGCAAGGGTCTCGGTGGCGAATCCGACATAGCCGCGATGGAAGTCGCTCTGCCCGATGGCAATTTCGTTCTTCTGTTCCTCGGAAAGCGCGAAGAACTCGCGCATCGCCTCGAAATACGCCGTGCGCACCTTGTTGGAGACACCATGACCAGATACCAGCAGGAATCCGGTTGCTTGCAGTGTTTCGTCGATGGCCGCAGCCGTGGCGGCGGCCTTGGAGCTGGGAAGTGGAGTGCCCGTTGCAAACGGCGTCAGATCAAAGCTCTGAAGTGTGGTCATGTGAAGGTCCTTTCGAGACGTGCAGCCGTAGTGAGCATCATGTTGCACCACGGACGAACGGTACGCCGAGTGCTGCTGGCGTGTGGCTGGCGCGGGCGCGAACGACCAGTGCAATGAGAGTGACGACATACGGCAGAGCAATGAACACCTCGTATGGGATTACAGTATCCGTGCCCTGGAGGCGGAGTTGGACCGCATCAGAGAGGCCAAACAGGAACGCACCGGCAGCGACCGGGACGGGTCGCCAACCGGCGAACACAACGAGTGCCAACGCGACCCAACCGCGTCCCGCAGTGACGTTCTCGATGAACAGTCCGAGGGGGCCGCACACCAGCATGGCCCCACCGAGCCCAGCGAGCCCACCACTGACAGACACGGCAACGGCGCGCGTCCGCTCGACGCCGTATCCGAGTGCGTCAGCTGCTTCGGGTGCTTCTCCGATCGCGGTCAGCGCAAGTCCCGCTGTAGAGCGCGTGAGCGCAAATGCGACCGCGGCGAACACGACAATTGTGATGACCACCAGCGCCGGCAACCCCAGGCGTTCGATCCGAGGGGGAAACTGGCCAATCGAGTAGCTCTGCTGGAAGAGCAGCGCTGTTGCGAACCCGGCGAACAACGTGAATGAGATCCCTGTCACGATTTGGTTCGAACGACCGAAGACCACGAATCCGGCGAGGAGAAGGCCGAAGAGACCGCCGACAACCACACCGCCGAGGAGT
>JBLIMF010000029.1:0-20139 GCA_047638615.1 Gammaproteobacteria bacterium | reverse complement strand
TTCGGGAACAGCGAGAAGACGTCAATCCGGAGTGCTGTCGTCATTTGTCGAGAAGGTCGAACAGCCCGTCGGGAGTGTCGACCATGACCACACCGTCAATGCGACTGACGACGAACGTGGTCGGGACCAGATGGCCCGTGTCGAGTTCCAAGATGTCCGAGGCCGGATTGGTCAGGACCCGCGCACACGTACCGTGCTCGGTACCGTCGACCTCAACGACCTTGGAGCCGATCAAATCGTGGAACCAGAGCGCATCTGCGTCGGCGATTGGTGCGGCGTGCACCGCCACATTGCTCCAGGTTTCCGCGGCCGTGCGATCGGCGATCTGATCGAACTTCACGACCCAACGGCCGTTGGGCAGCAGTTTGCTGGCGCCAACCACGAGGTTGCCTTTCGCCGTCGCCAGCGTCGAGCCGACGTCGAGACGTTCGGTACGATCAGTGACGAGCTGCACGAAGACGTCGCCACGCAACCCGTGGGCGCGCCGGACATGACCAACTTCGAGATAGCCGTCAGGGACGGGAGTGGATCGGGCCATTGCGGCCTCCAGCCTGCTCAGTCGAGGAATTCGATGTCGAGTTCGACATCGTCTTTGCTGGCAGCTGCACGAGTGACGGTGCGAATGCTGGCAGCGGTGCGGCCACGGCGGCCAATGACGCGACCGAGGTCGCCGTCACCGACACGCACGTTCAGTGCGGGGCGGCTGCCCGACTCGTCGACCTCAACAGTGACAGCGTCGGGGTCGTCGACGATAGAGCGGACGATGTGCTCAAGAACTGCGACAGCCGTGGGAGCGATTTCGCTCACTTGGCAGCCTTCTCGGCCTCGAACTGCTCAGTGGCGCCAGAGACCTTGAGAAGCTTGGCAACCCGCTCGGTCGGCTGTGCGCCTTCCTTCAGCCAGGCAACAGCCTTATCGTTGTCGAGCGTGAGGCCAGACGGATCCTGTCGCGGGTCGTAGTGACCCAGGATCTCGATAAACCGACCGTCGCGAGGCGAGCGGGAGTCAGCCGCCACAATGCGGTACTGCGGTTGCTTCTTCTTGCCAATACGTGTGAGCCGCAGCTTGACTGCCATCTTTGATCGTCACTCCAGAGTACGTGTTCGAGAAATTGAGAACGACTGAAGACTAACGCCGCAAGACCGCCTTCCCACGCGGGACAAGGATCACATCCAACGGCCATCACCAGCCGAATGATTCTTGTCAGCGAGGAAGTCCGGGGATGCCAGGCATCCCGGGCAGGCCAGGGATATCGAAACCAGCTGCTGTCGGATCAAAACCGACGGGCAGGCCCTTGGGCATCTTCTGACCACCCTTGCCCTTCTTGCCCTTTTTCCCCTTGCCGGGTTTGCCGGCCATGCCCATCTTCTTCATCATCTTCTGCATCTCGCCGAACTGCTTGACCAAACGATTGACGTCGGCCACGGTGGTCCCGGAGCCAGCCGCGATACGAGCGCGACGAGTGCCCTGGATAATCGTCGGGAAGGTGCGCTCTTCGCGCGTCATCGACGTGATGATCGCTTCGATCGGCTTCAGGTCGTCATCGTCGATCTTGGCGTTCTTCAGCTCCTTGGGCATGCCGGGCATCATGCCCATCAGCCCGCCGAGCGAGCCCATTTTCTTGAGCGCCTGCATCTGCTCGAGGAAGTCGTCGAGGGTGAACTGTCCCTCCATGAGCTTCGTCGCGGCGGCCTCGGCCTGGTCTTCGGTGAAGGCCTTCTCGGCCTGCTCGATGAGCGTGAGCATGTCGCCCATACCCAGAATTCGACTCGCCATCCGATCGGGGTGGAACTGCTCGAACTCGTCAAGCTTTTCTCCCGTCGATGCAAAAGCGATCGGCCGGCCGGTGACTTCCTTGACCGACAGAGCTGCACCGCCGCGGGCGTCGCCGTCCATCTTCGACATGATGACACCATCGATTTGGAGCGTGTTGTGGAACGCCTCGGCGGTCTGAACTGCATCCTGACCGGTCATTGCATCGACGACCAGGAACGTGTAGTCCGGGTTGACAGCACCCGAGATGAGACGGACCTGCTCCATCATCTCGGTGTCGATCGACAGACGGCCGGCGGTGTCGACGATGACGACATCGCGCCCCAGGCGCTTGGCCTCTTCGAGGCCTTTCGCTGCCGTAAGGATCGGATCCTCCGGGTCAGAGAACACCGGCACGTCGATCTGGCGGCCAAGCGTGCGGAGCTGCTCAACAGCCGCGGGCCGCTGGAGGTCGGCACCGATCATCATCGGGTTGCGCCCCTGCGCCTTGAACCATGCGGCGAGCTTGGCTGAGTTTGTGGTCTTGCCGGAGCCCTGCAAACCGGCCATCAAGACGACGGTCGGCGGCTTGGATGCGTAGGTGATCGTGAGCGTTTCACCACCGAGCGCACGGGTCAGCTCATCGTTGACTGCCTTGACCACCTGCTGGCCGGGGTCGAGCGCCGTCGACCGCGTGGCACCGAGCGCATGGTCACGAATACGGTTGCAGACCGACCGGACGACCGTCAGGTTGACGTCGGCTTCGAGAAGCGCCGTGCGGATCTCTTTCATCACCTCGTCAACGTCTGACTCGGTGAGGCGGCCCTTGCCCCGAACCTTCGTGATGATGCCTTCGAGGCGATTGGAGAGATTGTCAAACATCACCGACCACGTTATCGGGCAGCTGGTTCCCCGTCAGCGAGTCAGCGTTCGAACAGCGCTGAGACGAACTCTTCGGGGTCGAAGTCGATCAAGTCGCCGATCGTCTCACCGATGCCGACGAGCTTGACGGGGATGCCAAGTTCGGTCTCGATGGCGAACACGATGCCGCCCTTGGCCGAACCGTCAAGCTTGGTGAGCACCACGCCGGTGACGTTCGTGACCTCACCAAACTCGCGTGCCTGCGTCAGGCCGTTCTGACCGGTGGTTGCGTCGATGACGAGCAGCGTCTCAGTGACCGTGCCTGCGCCCTTCTCCGCCACACGGCGGACTTTGCCAAGTTCGTCCATCAGGTTGCTCTTCGTGTGGAGGCGGCCAGCGGTGTCGGCCATGACGAGTTCGACCTTATTGGCAGCGGCCTTCTCGACGCCGTCAAAGACGACCGAGCTGGGGTCAGCGCCTTCTGCGCCGCGCACGATGTCCACATCTGAGCGCTCAGCCCACGCCGTGAGCTGCTCAGCTGCAGCCGCACGGAACGTGTCACCCGCCGCAAGGAGCACAGATCGCCCAAGATCCACCTGCTGCTTGGCGAGCTTGCCGATGGTCGTCGTCTTGCCGACTCCGTTGACGCCGACGAACATCCACACGTTCGGGTTCCCCGGTTCGAAATGCTCGAAATTCAGGGAGCGATCAGAACCAACGAGCCGCGCCGTCATCTCGGCTTCAAGTACGTCGAGGAGGTCTGACGGCTCCGAGATCTCCTTGTTCTCGACCTTGCGACGCAGCCCACTGACGAGTTCGCTCGCGATGGCGACGCCGACATCGGCACGGAGGAGCGCCTCTTCGAGGTCGTCAAGCGATTCATCGGTAATGGCGGAACGGCCGAGCACGCCCGCGATTGCGCCAGCGAACGTGGAACGGGCCTTCGCCAGGCGCTCGCGGAGCGTGCCAGCGGCGGGCTCTTCTTCGGCTGAGAGTGCTTCTTCGACAACCGGATCGGGCTCGGGCTCAGCGACAGGCATGTCGCTGTCAGGCTGCGAAACTGGCGGCCTAGCCGGGGTCGGCGTCGACCGGCCCGGCGCCGGTTGACCAACCGACTTGCGGCGATTGAGGAAGACAACGCCGATGCCAAACGCAACAACGAGGACTGCCAGGATGAGGAAAAAGAACTCAATACCCATGAAACGCCGAGACTATCTCCGCCGGAGCGACTGATGAGTGAGTCGAGCCGGTCGCTCTTCAATTTCTCTGAGACCTGTCCGGTAGCCCGCCGGCAAGACACGTGACGACCTCGTTGAGCTTGCTCAATGAGGAGTTCACGCAGCGCAGCTATTGGGCGGCCTGGCCCGCCTCAGACGCGCGTTCAGTAACGACTTTGGAGGACCCACCGGGTGACATGCTGACGCCAAGGAGCACGTCGCCAGCTTCCATCGTGCGCTTCTGGTGCGAGACGACAATGAGCTGCGCGTCCTTGCGGAACTCCTGGATCAGGCCGAGGAAACGGTGCAGGTTCACATCGTCCAGCGCAGCCTCGACTTCGTCCATCACGTAGAACGGCGACGGGCGCGAACGGAAGACAGCAAACAGATAGGCCAGCGCCGTCAGCGAGCGCTCGCCGCCCGAGAGGAGTGAGAGCTTCTTCACGTTCTTGCCGCTCGGCTTCGCTTCGACTTCGATGCCGGTGTTGAGCATATCGTCGGGCTGCGTGAGCTTGAGGTTGCCCTTGCCACCCGGGAAGAGCAGTGCGAACAGCTCGGTGAAATTCTTGGCGACATCCTGGAACGCCGTAGCGAACACATTCTGAATCTCGGCATCGACCGCAGCGATCACACGGGAGAGTTCCCGGCGGGTCGTCCTGACGTCTTCGAGTTGCTCTTCAAGGAATGTGTGACGAGTCTGGAGCTCGTTGAACTCTTCGAGCGCCAACGGGTTGATCGGCCCAAGCAACCTCAGTTCACGCTCGAGCTCGCGGACACGACCGGCCGGCGTTGCTCCGTCCGGAACTTCGGGCATCTCGGCGGCTTCGGCGACAGCAGGCTCGATGTCGAGCTCTCGGCGCAAGGTTTCGACCGCGGTTTCGAGCCGCAGTTTGGCTTCAGCTTCTTCGAGCTCGGCCTTGCGGGCGCGCTCACGAGTGACGTCGAGAGACTTTTCCTTGTCGGCTCGTTCACGCCGCAGCGTGTCGAGCTCGGAGCTCAAACCGCGGACCTCGTCACTTTGCTTGCGGCGCTGCTCGGCCAGCTCGGCGTGATGGCCTTCCACGATATGGCGATGTACTTCAACGAGCCCTGCAAGTCGATCGATGACAGCAATCTGACGCTCGATAACCATGCGTTGGTCTTCGGCCGCGATGCGCGCGTCCTTGTCAGCCTCTAGGCGGCGTTCGGTCTCGGCGAGGCGCCGCTCGTTCAGCTGATGACGTTCCTGGAGCCCGGCGTAGCGAACCTCAATGTCTTTGCGACGCGAAGCGAGCAGGGCTGCTCGAGCTTCGAGTTCAGCACGGAGTTCACCACGGGCGCGTGCTGCTTCGGACTCGGCTTGCTCGTCGCTCTCAAGAGCCGGAAGTAATGCTTCGATCTCGGCGACTCGCCGCTGCTCACGGGCAATGTTGGTTTCGGCGTCCTTGATGTTCTGATCGAGCGTTTCCAATTCGGCGTGAATCTCTCGCTGCTCGCCATGGGTGCGTGCGAGCCCCTGCGTAGCTGCGCTGAATCGGGCGTCGTTGGAGTCGAGCTTCTTCGCCAGCTCGCGTTCAGTGTTCTGCGCGATACGGAGTGTCTGCTCGGCCTCGAAGATAGCTGCCTTCGCCGCGTCAAATTCCACGGTGGCAGCAGTTGATCGCTCGGTCGCTTCTTCGAGCGCCGACGCCGTTGCGCCACTACCCGCAGTTCCGATTCGCCAACCGCTGATGCCAAAACGATCGCCGCCGCCGGTGACGACGACTGCTTCCGGGTGCTGCATTGCCGCGTCGAGGGCACCGGACAGGTCGTCGATACGGACTGCCGAACCGAGCAGCCCGTCGAGTAGATCGTTCACGCCCGGCCGCTGGCTTCGGGTATGTGGCCGGACTGCGCTGCCGACGCTGGGCGTGGCAGGTGCCGCTGGCCGAGCGCCGAGCGCAATGACGGCGCCGCTCGTGTCGCTGCTGCGTAGCGCATCAAGTGCACGGCGGCCCGCTGTCGGATCGTCGACCACCACGGCCGTCAGAGACTCACCGAGCGCTGCCTCGACGACCGGCTCCCAGCCTTCGTCGATTTCGATCAGGTCCAGCAAGGTGCCCAAGACACCGTCGACACCTTCGAGCCGCTCGGCTCCGGCGCGGGCCCGTGTCGCATCGAGTGCCATTTGCAGTGCTTCGACGCGAGCGGACCATTTCGATGCGTCTTCAGCCAACTCGTTGCGGGTCAGTTTACGCGCTTCAACGGTCGACTGGGCTTCGATCAACGCCTGTTCAGCGACTTCCACTTCGCCGACGAGTGGCGCTTCGACCGCTCCGGCCTCGTCGCAATCAGTGCGAAATCGTTCGGTGTCTTCCCGCGATGCCTGGAAGCGTTCGCTCAACGATGTCTTGCGGCTAACCAACCGGCGCAGCTCGGCTTCAGTGCGTTCGAGTGACGAGCGAATCGACTTCAGTTCACCGCGCACTTCGGCTGCGGCGCTTGCGGCCTTCGTGGTGGTCTGGTCGGCGCGAACCGCATCCATGATGTTCTCGCGCTCAGACTTAAACGATTCCTCGTCGAAGCCCAACTGACCCGTCTCGGGATCCAGCAGACCGAGCTCTCTGGCGGCTTTCTCAATCTCGTCGCGAAAACGAGCAGCATCGGCCTCAAGATTGGCAACGACACCAGCATCGAGCAACTGGCCTTTGTCGCGTTCGAGCGAGCGACGTCGTTCAACGAGCACCGCAGCGAGGCCGCGGGCGCGTTCGCGCAATTGTTCGACATGCACGAGCCGGTCGCTGATATCGCTTTCGCCGCGCGCTGATAGCTGTACCTCGATCGCGATTACCGACGTGTCGAGCGCTGCAAGAGCTACCTTCAGTTCGCCTTCGGCTGTCGAGCTTTCGAGCTTGATAACCGCCAACGCTTCGAGCTTCGTGCGGAGGCCAGCAATCTCACGGCCCGACACGAACGTCCTCAACTCGGCGAGTTCTTCGATCAGCGAGCCGTGGCGTTCGGCTGCCTTTGCCTGCCGTTCGAGCGGCCGAAGCTGACGGCGGACTTCACGCAAAAGGTCCTGCACCCGAAGAAGATTGGCCTCGGTGGCATCAAGCCGACGCTCCGCCTTCTCCTTGCGCTTACGGAACTTGAGAACGCCAGCTGCTTCTTCGATGATTGCGCGTCGGTCTTCGGGACGAGCATTGAGCACGGCGTCGATCTGTCCCTGGCTCACGATCACGTGTTGCTGCCGGCCGACGCCCGCGTCGCTGAGCAGCTCCTGCACATCAAGGAGGCGGCAGCTCACGCCGTTGATCATGTACTCGGACTCACCCGTTCGGAACAGGATGCGCGACACCGTGACTTCGGTGAAGTCCAGGCCGAGCGTGCCGTCCGAGTTATCGATGGTAATGCTGACTTCGGCGCGGCCCAGAGCAGGGCGTTTGGCAGTGCCAGCGAAGATGACGTCGTCCATCTTCTGGGAGCGGACGGACTTCGGTGACTGGGCGCCCAGCACCCAAGCAATGGCGTCGACAACGTTCGACTTGCCAGACCCGTTAGGGCCGACGACGACAGTAACGCCCGGCTCCAGCGCCATCGGCGTGCTGTCAGCGAACGATTTAAAGCCCTTGATGGTCAGATTCTTCAGGTACACAGAGGTCACGAAGCTACTCGGTCAGCGGGCCACTCCCCCACCATGCCCGGTCACACTGTGCCAGGCACAGTGTGACCGTCAGCGCTGACAAATTGGGCAGTAGTGCGTGGACCTGCCTCCAGAGACAATGCGGCGGATCCAGCCTCGGCCGCAGGTGCTGCATCGCTCGCCGGTACGTCCGTACACGCGGTGCTGGTTTTGAAAGCTGCCACTCTCGCCGTCAACGTCGACGTACTGCGCATCGCCGAGCGTCGAACCGCCCACCTTGATCGAGGCTGTGAGGATGTCGATGATCGCTGCATGCAGCCTCCAGGTCGCTGTCGCGTCGATCGTGTTGGCCGAGCGTTCGGGCCGGAGACGCGACCGGTGGAGAATCTCGTCCGCGTAGATGTTGCCAATCCCGGCAACGTATTGCTGGTCAAGCAGAAACGGTTTGAGCGCCTTGTTCGTTCCTCGAACCATCTTTCGCAGCGCAGTGCGCGGAAAGTTTTCTGCGATCGGATCGACGCCGAGCTGGGCGAGGGGCGGGAGCTCAACCGCCGCATTTGCTGGGTCATAAACGACCACCTCTCCAAATGTGCGCGGATCAACGAACCAGCACTCGGTGCCGTTATCGAGGTGCATCACGACATGCGTATGGGCTGGACGATCGGCACCAGCAGGCGCAAGGAGTACCTGGCCGCTCATCCGCAAGTGGATCATCATCGAGTCGCCCGAGTCGAGCGGCATGATCAGGTACTTCCCTCGACGCTCGGCGCTGAGGACCGTTGTGTTCGTCAGCCCGTCGATCAGCGCCTCGCGAGATGTCCGGCGCACCACGCGTTCTCGGCCAACTTCGACTCGCTCGATCCGCCTACCTGCGAGTTGCTGCTGCAAACCGCGTCGAACCGTCTCGACCTCAGGCAGCTCGGGCATTGCTCAGGCCAGCACAGCGGCAGCAACCGAGGCCGCAGCCTGTTCGGCGGCCTTCTTGGACCGACCGGATCCTTCCCCGAGGACATCGCCGTCGATGAATACCTCGGCACGAAAAAGCTTCGCGTGGTCAGGGCCCGTCGACGTGACGACATAATCGGGTGCCCCCTTGCGGGCGTGAGCGGCGAGTTCTTGGAGTTGCGTCTTGTGATCGAGCTGATCGAGGCGTTCGATCGACGCTGACATGCGCGGTGCGACCCAACGTTCGACCATCGCGTAGGCCGGATCGGTCCCTCCGTCCAGATAAATCGCGCCGAGTACAGCTTCGAATGCGTCGGAAAGAAGCGACGGCTTCTCGGCGCCCCCTGCAGCAGCTTCACCCTTGCCGAGAAACAGGTACCGGCCGATACCGATCTCTTCGGCGACCTCTGCGAGTGCGTTTGCATTGACAACGCTTTTGCGGATGTCCGTCAGCAACCCCTCCGGCAGCTGGTCGAAGCGGCGGAACGCAATGTCGGCGACGGCCCAGCCGAGCACAGCATCGCCCAAAAACTCAAGTCGTTCGTTGCTTGGTTCGCCAGGTGTCTCGGCACACCACGAACGATGGGCCATAGCGCGTCGAAGGAGTTCCGGGTTGCCGAAGTCGTGTCCGACTCGCTTGGCGAGTTCGGCCAACCCGCCAGATTCCGGATCACTCACGGAGGCTTCAGGCGCTTTCGTTGGCGGTTTCGTACACGTAGTCGACAGCGTCGCGCACAGTCTTCAAGTCTTCGAGGCTCTCGTCTTCGATGGCGAAACCAGCGACCTTGTCGCTCAGCGCCTCTTCGAGGGCCTCGACCAGCTCGATGAGGGCGAGCGAGTCGGCTTCGAGGTCATCGGCAAACGACTGGCCTTCGGTAATCGTGTCGGGCTCAATCTCAAGGATGTCAGACAGCGCGTCGCGCACAATCTTCAGGACTTCATCGCGGCTGATCGCTTCACTCATTACGCCACTCTACCCGTCTGCCAAGCTCGGGCTCCCGACCTAGAGATCGCGTCAATCAACTGGCATCGCAGCAGCGATGACGTCCCGGATTTCGCCAACCAGATCGTGTTCGACCAATTCACGAGCAACAGCAATGCCATTCGCGATCGCCGTGGCACCCGACGAGCCATGCGAAATGATGCAGACGCCGTCGACGCCGAGCAGCACTGCGCCGCCGTAGGTATCAGGGTTCAGCGTCTCGTACAGCGGAAGTAGGGCCGGCATAAGTGCATCGGCATGCTCTTTGTACTCCGGCTCACCAAAAGCTTCGAGTAGGGCTCCGATGAGGAACTTCATGCTGCCTTCCAGCGTCTTCAACACGACGTTGCCGGTGAAGCCGTCGGTGACGCAGACGTCGATATCGGCACTCATGACATCTCGACCTTCGACGTTGCCGACGAAGTTCATCCCCGGGGCCTGTGCGAGAAGGCCGTAGGCCTCTTTGCGCAGTGCATCACCCTTGCCGGGCTCTTCGCCAATAGAGAGGAGGCCCACACGGGGGTTTTCAATACCGAAGCGGCGGCGGGCGTAGACAGACCCCATCAGCCCGAACTGCACGAGCCATTCAGCCTGGACGTCGGCATTTGCGCCAGCATCGAGCAAAACGGTCGGCGTCGAACCCGGGACCGGGATCGGAGTGGCAATCGCCGGGCGCCTCACGCCCTGAATACGACCCATACGAAGCAGCGCCGCAGCCATCGTCGCCCCGGTGTTGCCGGCAGAAATCATGGCGCTGGCGTTTCCGTCGCGCACAGCCTCGGCGGCACGAACCAGTGTCGAGTCTTTTTTCCTGCGAACACCCTGCGCAGGGTCGTCCTTCATCCCAATAACTTCGGACGCCGGAAACAAATCGAGCGTTACATCACCAGAGGTGAGCCCCGCGAGATCTTTCGGACCGACCATGACAACCGGAGTACCGGCTGCGACAGCAACAAAAGCGCCGTCAAGATTGGTTTGTGGCGCGGCGTCTCCGCCCATTGCATCGACAGCGATAGGAAGCATTTCCGCAGGTGATCCGGTGGGAATCAGACTTCGACGACGACGCGGTCGCGGTACCAGCCGCAGTCGCCGCACACCGTATGAGGCGTCTTGGCGTTGCCGCAACGGGGGCAAATGCTCCGCGGCGGTGTCTGCAGCTTCCAGGCGCTGGCACGACGGCTGCGGGTCTTCGACTTCGAAGTCTTCTTCTTGGGAACGGCCATCGTTCGCTCTTTCGCTACTGCATCGACCACTCTGGTCGACTGGAGATCTGACTCGCTGGCGGCGAGGAGCCCCGCAGCGACGTGCAACGTTATCGGCGCTCAGCCACAATCAACATGTGGCGTGACGAACGCTTGCCGACAGGCCCCATCCGTTTGTGTGACAACTTCGGTTGGAATGCCAACCGTTTTCGTCACGCAGACGTTTAGTCGTCGAGAACGAGGCCGTCGAGAGCGGACCAACGATGGTCGGTCACCGTGTTGTCGCAGTTACATGGAGCCTTGTTTAAGTCGATGCCACACGTCGGGCAAAGGCCTTTGCAGTCGAGCTGACAGACCTGCTCAGCGTCGAGTTCGATCATCGCCAACTCGCGAACCATCGGGACGAGATCAAGTTGACCGTTCTCGATCGGATAAGCGTCTTCATCGATGATTTCGATTTGATAGCGCTCGTCGATGTCGACTCGGGCCACACCAGAAAGGTCCTTGAGGCAGCGTCGACACGGCGCTACCCATGGCGCCCCAACAGTCCCGGTGACAGCAATCCCATCGTTCATCGATTCAAGTTTGATTTCGACGTGGATCTCGCCGTTTAAGCGCTCGTGGACCACGCCGAGTGCCTCGGCCAAGATCTCCTCCACCACAGGCAAGGTTGCTCCCGGCCGCCGAAGAAGTTCGACCGCATTGATTCGAAGAGGCCGCAGCAAGTCCACCATGCAGAAAACGCTACCGCAAGGCCGCCACTCCGACAGTCCGTTCCTCAGTCATTCGTCACCAGCGGCGGTCACGGGTCGGTGAGGTTCAAGAAGCGCAAATCCGAGCTGGCGATTCTCAGCGGACGGGACCACGGCTCGTCGAGTGCAAGGCACCGAGGATCGCGTTGAATTTGCTCAGTAACCGACGATGACAACGCCACAATCGGCGACGGCAAAACCGGTCAGTCGTCTTGGTCGAAGAAGGCAGAGGATGCATCGGAGTCGTCGATGACCGGCAGACCGCCCGTGTTCGTCGTGTCCGGCTGCGGATCGCCAATCGACAGGCGCTGGCGCCCGACGTTGACTGTTTTCTGCAACTTGTCGAGCAAAATTTCGAAGCTTCCTAACCGCTGGTCGAGGAAGTCTTCGGTCTCGTGCTTCAAACGACGGGAGTCTGTGTCGGCGGTCTCCATGACGGTGCGAGCTCGCTGCTCGGCGGCACGCACGACTTCGGTGCGCTGCACCATGCGCTCGGCGCGAACGCGAGCGGCTTCGAGGAGCTCGTCGGCTTCGCGACGGGTTTTAGCAACGAAGTCCTGTCGCTCTTTCAGCATCCAACGCGCCTGACGGAGTTCGTCGGGCAGGCGGTGGAGTGCTTCGTCAAGCAGTTCAACGATCTCGTCGCGATCGATGCGCGGCGACGACGATAACGGCATCGTCGGCGCGTCGGCGATGATGTCAATGACTCGGCGGAGCAATGTTTCGGCATCGCCACCCGGCCCAATCGCAGTACCTTTATCTGGGTAGGCGTCGTCGATGTCTTCGTAGTTGTCGTCGTCGTAACTCATGTTCGGTCCTGCTTGTCTGCGAAGACGGTGCGCAAAGCGTCGGCAACAGTGGCCGGCACCAAGTGCCCGATTTCCTCACCGTACTTGGCGATCTCCCTCACAAAGCGGCTACTGATGTAGCCGAGGCCGGGGGAGGACGGAAGGTACACGGTGCGAATGCCTGTGACGGCGTGGTTGTTTTGCGCCATTTGCTGTTCAATTCCGAAGTCTTCGCTGTTGCGGAGCCCCTTGACGATGAAGTCGGCGCCGAGGTTCGCAGCAGCCTGTACGGCGAGGCCAGTCTGCGCTTTCACAGTGACACCATCGAGATGCGCAAGCGCTTCCTCAGCGAGTTCGATTCGCTGGGCAACGGGAAAGAGGCCGCCCGCTTTCGCGTGGTTGTGCATCACTGCCACAACCACTCCTCCAAAGAGTTCGTGCGCCTGCTCGATGACGTCGACGTGCCCAAGGTGCAGCGGATCAAAGCTGCCCGGATACATGACTCGCTGTGGTTTCGCGGCGGGACCGTTCACTCGCCCGACACTAGTTCGACGCGTTCAAAGAACGTCACCATCGTGCGTCCGTACTTCTTCTCGCGACTGATCTTCCAGCCGTTTGGGCAGTCGATCGAGCGACCTGATTCGGCGACAACGAGGTCCGCACGGACCACTCGCAACAGTTCGGCCCATGCATCGAAGCCGTACGGCGGATCTGCCAGGACGATGTCGCAGTCGATTGCTGATGCTGTCGCCATGGCGTCGGAGGTGATCACTCTGGAGCGGTCCCGCAGTTCGAGCGAGTCGAGGTTTTCCTCAAGGGCACGAAGGGCGGTGCGATCGCGTTCGACGAACACGCAGCGTTCGGCGCCCCGCGAGAGCGCTTCGATCCCGACGGCGCCGGTGCCGGCAAACAGGTCGGCGACGAGCGCTCCGTCGAGCACGCCGGAGCTCCCGAGCGAGTTGAAGATGGCTTCACGCACTCGATCGGTCGTCGGTCGTGTAGTTGTCCCCTCCGGCGACACAATCTTTCGACCACCCAGTTCTCCTGCAACTACTCGCATCCTGCCGATCATACGGGCACACTGGGGCCGTGCTCGCTCCCCCGCCACAGATCACCTGCATCGACTGCGGTGGCCGCTGCTTCCTCCTGACGATGCCGCGTGAAGACGGCACCTGGGAAGTCGACGACGTCGTTGCCTATCGCTGTGAGGATTGCCTGGACCGTTGGGATCTCGTGCTCGACGAGTCAGACATCGAGAGCGACGGCCGCCCCGACTGGTAGCCGGTCACACTGTGCCTGACACAGTGCGACCGCTGATCAAGACTTGGCAAGGAACGCTTCGTCTTGATCGCTGAACACGAGGTCCAACTCGTCGGCCATGTTCGCGTTCTTCGTAAGGTCCGGATCACCATCAACAATTTCGAACGCTGCCTCACGGGCCAGCTCGACGAGCTTGCGGTCGCGCCGCAGTGACGCCAACTTCAGGTCGCTCCGGCCCTTCTGCGCCGTCGACATCAGCGTCCCTTCGCCGCGCAGGTCGAGGTCGACTTCGGCCAGTTGGAACCCATCGGTCGTTGCGACAAGCGCTTCGACCCGTGGGTTTCCGACGACCGCGTTGCCCTCGTCGTCTTCCTTCTGCTGGGTCACCAGCCAACAGGTCGACGCGTGCTCGCCGCGCCCAACGCGTCCCCGCAACTGATGGAGCTGGGCGATGCCGAAGCGATCGGCGTCAAGGATCGCCATGACGGTTGCATTGGGCACGTCGACGCCAACCTCGATCACCGTGGTGGCAACGAGGACATCGAGTTCGCCACGACGGAACTGATCCATGGTGACCGCCTTCTCGTCCGACGGAAGTTTGCCGTGGAGCATGCCGAGCCGGAGCCCTTGCAGTTCACCGAACGCAAGTCTTTCGAGGGTCTCTTCGGCAGATGCCACCTCGAGCTTCTCGCTCTCACCAACCAGTGGACAGACGACGTACGCCTGACGGCCAGCAGCCACTTCGTCTTTGATGTCATTCCATACGCCCGCTTCCATGAGCGGGCCATCGGCCCACATGGTGACGATTGGGGTTCGCCCCGGCGGCAACTCATCGAGCACGCTGACATCGAGATCGCCGTAAACAGTCATCGCCGCTGTACGCGGAATAGGTGTTGCCGTCATCACCAACGTGTCGGGCACAGCATTATTTGCCGTCTTCGAGCGAAGCGCTGCGCGCTGCTCGACCCCGAACCGGTGCTGTTCGTCGACCACCACGACCCCGAGGCTCAAGAAGTCGACGGTGTCTTGGATCAGTGCGTGGGTCCCAATAGCGATGTCCACCGTGCCATCGGCAAGGCCGGCGAGCACCTGCTTGCGATCAGCACCGGAAACCCGGTTTGTGAGCAGTTCGACACGAAGCGGTCGGTCGCCGAACAAGTTTGCCGGGTCGGGCACGGTCACTCCGTCGAGCATGGCGCGCACGCTCGTAGCGTGCTGTTCGGCAAGCACTTCGGTCGGCGCCATCAACGCGCCCTGGTGTCCACCATCGACTGCTGCCAGCATTGCCGCAACGGCCACAACGGTCTTGCCGGAACCGACATCGCCCTGGAGCAACCGATGCATCGGTTGAGCACTCCCGAGGTCGGCGTTGATCTCTTCGATCGTCCGCGCCTGTGCGCCGGTCATCGGGAAAGGCAGCGACTCGTAGAACCGTTGAACAAGCGGACCACCGAGCGTGTGCTCGATTCCGAGCGAGTCGCGTTCCATTGCGCGCTTACGTAAGACCAAGACAAGTTGCACTCGGAGGAGTTCGTCGAACGCGAGTCGGTAGCGAGCCAGCTCCTTCGTTTTCATGTCGTTGGGCAGATGAATGCCTGCGAGCGCATCGGACCGATCAATCATTCCGTGACGCCGACGGATCGCCTTGGGCACCGGGTCAGCAATGGTCCGTTCAGCGCATCGACGGAGCGTCTCTTCGACCCACCCGGCCATCTCCCAGGTATTGATCTGTGCCTTCTCGCTCTGCGGGTAGATCGGCACGATTTTGCCGGTGCGGTCGCCGATCAGGTCGACGATCGGATTCGACATTTGGAGCCCGCCTCGATAGGTATCGGCCTTGCCGAAAAGTGCGACCTGGAGACCCTCTTTGAACTGCCGTTCCCGCCACGGTTGGTTAAAGAACACCAGGTCCATTCGGCCAGACCCGTCGCCAACGTTGACGTTGATCATCGACCTGCGGTTGCGGGTGGTGCGCTTGGTGACCGATCGGATCGTGACGAGCACGAGGGCTTCCTCACCAGGGACGAGGTCCGCAATACGCGCCTCGTTGGTGCGATCGATCCAGCGCCGCGGGTACGTAGTGACCAAGTCGAGCAGGTTGCAAATCCCGACCTTGGCCAGCGCCGCCTGCTTCTTCGGCCCCACGCCGCGCAGACGCTCGACAGGAATCAGCGAAAGATCCCGCATCGTGATCGGCCCCAGCTCACTCATCAGCGCAGATTCTGCCCGAGAATGACCGGAGGTCCTGAATCGACGACCACCATGACCCCTTCGCTTACTCGATACCGAAGAGGTAGGGGTAGAGAGGCTGTCCGCCGCGCTGGACTTCGACGGCGATATCAGCACGGTGGTCGCTCAACCATCCCTCGATCGCCGCGGTCGACTCTGCGGTCGCATCCTCACCGGTCACGACAGTGACCAGTTCGGCATCGTCGTCGAGCAAATACTCGAGCAGCGCGATCGACACACCGTGCGGGGAATCACTGATTGCTGCAATGCCGTCGCCCCGAACAATACCGATCCAGTCACCTTCCTGAATCGGGCCGGCGTCAGAGTTCGTATCGCGAATCGCTTGGGTGACTTCGCCGGTTGCAACCGACTCAGCAGCTTCGACCATTTGGGCGTGATTGACATCGGCGGATGCCTCTGGGTCGTACACAACGAGAGCGGCCAGCGCCTCGGGCATCGACGTCGTTGGCACCACCATCACATGCTTGCCGCTGAGCGCGTTGACCTGCTCGGCAACCGGGATGATGTTCTTGTTGTTCGGGAGAATGACCACTTGGTCGGCGTTGACCGCAGCGACGGTGTCCAGGAGTTCGGAAGTCGACGGGTTCATCGTCTGACCGCCGGTGACGACGCCTTGCACACGAAGTTGAGCAAAGAGTTCGACGAGTCCTTCACCGGAACACACCGCAACGATCGCTGTGGTGACGGGCGGGAGCCCGCCCCCAGCCTTGGTGATACTCGCGTTGGTGTCGCCGCCGGCCATTGCTGCTTCACGCTTGGCGTGTTCTTCATCGACCTCTTCGAACAGGTCCGTCACACGAATCTGCTTCGGGCGGCCACCAAGGTCGAGCGGCACTTCGATCGCTGCGCCGATGTCGTTGGTGTGCACATGACAGTTCCAGATTCCGTCGCCACCGACCACGACGATCGAGTCGCCGATTGCACTCCAACCCTGTTTAAAGGCGTCGATCTGCTCATCTTTGAGATCCATGAAGTACATCACTTCGTAGCGCTGATCGGCCACATCGACGTCGCCGGCGCCACCAATCTTAATGCTCCCCGATCGCTGCATCGGTTCGTCGAACGCTGCAGCAACCGCACCACCCGTGCCGTCGTCTTCTTCAGCTTCGGGAAGGGCTTCGCCATCGACTACATGCATGGCTGAATCGAGCAACAGGAGAAACCCGGCGCCGCCAGCATCGACCACACCTGCGTCTTTCAAGACGGCCAGCTGTTCGGGCGTATTGGCCAGAGCAATCCTGCCTGCGGCTTGCGCTGCTCGCACAACTTCAACGAGCGATCCCCCTGCGTCGGCCGACTCTTTCGCTGCATCGGCGCTCAGCCGCACCACCGTAAGGATCGTTCCTTCGATCGGTTTCAGCACCGCCTGGTACGCACCCGTTGCTGCAGCTTGCAGAGCTTCGGCAAACTTCGCACCTGTGACCGGTGCTTGCGTCTTGAGAGTCATGGCGATGCCTCGCATAATCTGACTCAAGATGACACCGCTGTTGCCGCGGGCACCCATGAGCGAGCCATGGCTGATTGCGTCACACGTGGCGTCGAGGTCGTCGGGATCGGTCGCGTCCATCTCAGCGACGACAGCGTCGAGCGTGCGCGCCATGTTCGTACCGGTGTCTCCATCAGGGACCGGATAGACGTTCAACCGGTTCAGCCCTCCGGCGTGCGCCTTGACGGCGTCTCGAAAAGTGCGAACCGTGTCGCGCAGCGCTTTGGTGTTCAACCGTTCAAGTGTTGGCACGACGTGAAAGCTTAGAGGGTCTGTGGCACATGGCCTTGAGCGCAGCGAAGCTTCTGAGCAAGTTGCAGTCGGCAGTTGTGTTGGTAGCCTCACATGGCTGTTTCAGGCACCAGCGTGCTCTGAACAAATCTGACTTGAAGCGAATAGTCGCAGGAGAATCCAATGGCATCAAAGTGTGAAATGTGTGGCAAGGGCCCGTCTTGGGGCATGGCTGTGTCGCACTCGCACCGTCGTACGAAGCGTCGCTGGAACCCAAACATCCAGCGTGTTCGCACGCTGGTTAATGGTTCGACCAAGCGACTGAACGTGTGCACCGGCTGCATCAAGTCCGGCAAGGTCGTCAAGGCAGGCTGAGGCCAAGCCTCCGGTTGATCTCATGCAGGGCGTCATTAAGGCTTACGACCCCACAACTGGGGACGGTCTCGTCATGTGCGACACCGACTTTAAAGACTACGAACTTGCTGGCAACGCGCTCGCAGGGTCGATTTTTCGCATGGTTCGTCAAGGCCAGCGAGTGATCTTCGAACTCGACGATGCCGGTCGGGCCACCAAGCTCAGCCTCGGCTCCGAGGTCGACATGAAGACCCCCGGCCACTGAGATATAGCGGCCTCGCCGCGCACCTCAGTTTGCCCAATCATCGCAAGCATGTGGCTTGCTCTGTCGAGCGTGGACCGGCGCCTGATCACACAGCGCGAGCGCGATAAATCGAACCACTCGCGCACTGCTGATCTGTCCTGGTGATCTCCTGTGAGGGATGTATCGCTTTTTGTGATGAGGTATTCGCACATCAGATAGTGCGCTCTAACCAAGGCGCCTATTGTCCTCAGGGCCTCCTCTTCGCCTATCGTCGGTTTCGAACACTTTCGAACACGAGCGCCGCCTGATTGGGGAGCAACGAATGAGTGGAACCAGCAACAACCAACCTCTCAAGGACTGGGTGGCCGAGTGGGCTGCCATCATGCAGCCCGACGACATCTACTGGTGCGACGGTTCCGCCGACGAATACGAGGGCTTCTGCCAGGAACTGGTCGACAGCGGAACGTTTACCAAACTCGACGAAGCGAAGCGCCCGAACAGCTACTGGGCACACTCCGATCCCGGTGACGTCGCACGTGTCGAAGACCGCACGTTCATCTGCTCGGCCACGGAAATAGAGGCTGGCCCCAACAACAACTGGCGTGATCCGGCTGAAATGCGTGCCGAGATGCGCCGCCTCTACACCGGCTGCATGACGGGTCGCACGATGTACGTCGTGCCGTTCTCCATGGGACCGCTCGGTTCACCGATCGCTCACATCGGCGTACAGCTCACCGACTCTGCCTATGTCGCGACAAACATGCGCATTATGACGCGTATGGGTCAGGGTGCCCTCGACGCACTCGGTGACGACCAGTGGGTGCCGTGCCTGCACTCCGTCGGCGCCCCACTCGCTCATGGCGAGGCCGACGTCCCGTGGCCCTGCGATGCTGAAAACAAGTACATTGTTCACTTCCCGGATACCCGCGAGATCATGTCGTACGGCTCCGGCTACGGCGGCAATGCACTCCTCGGCAAGAAATGTTTTGCACTTCGCATTGCCTCGGTGATGGCTCGCGACGACGGCTGGCTCGCTGAGCACATGCTGATCCTCAAGCTCACCAACCCACAGGGTGAGTCGAAGTACATCGCGGCCGCCTTCCCGTCGGCATGCGGAAAGACCAACCTTGCGATGCTCGTTCCAACGATCCCCGGCTGGAAAGCGGAGACGATCGGCGACGACATCTGCTGGATGAAGATTGGCGACGACGGCCGGCTCTATGCCATCAACCCCGAAGCTGGCTTCTTCGGCGTCGCCCCCGGCACCAGCAACAAGACGAATCTCAATGCCATGGAAACACTTTGGGGGAACTGCATCTACACCAACACCGCACTCACCGACGACGGTGACGTCTGGTGGGAAGAGATGACTGACACCCCCCCGGCGCGTGCCACCGATTGGCGCGGCAACCCGTGGAACCCTGAAGTCGAAACACCCGCTGCACATCCGAACGCTCGGTTCACCGCACCGGCTTCGCAATGCCCGTCCGCCGCTGCCGAGTGGGAAGACCCGGCCGGCGTGCCGATCTCGGCAATTCTCTTCGGTGGCCGCCGCCGCACCACGGTGCCGCTGGTGACCGAAGCCAACGATTGGGACCACGGTGTTTTCCTCGGCTCGATCATGGCGTCGGAGAAGACCGCTGCAGCCGAGGGCGTACAGGGCGAACTCCGCTTCGACCCGATGGCCATGCTGCCGTTCTGTGGCTACAACTACGGCGACTACTTCGCACACTGGCTCTCGATGAAGGACCGCACCGACGTCTCGAACCTGCCGAAGATATTCTTTGTTAACTGGTTCCGTCGTGACGACGACGGCCGCTTCCTCTGGCCTGGATTCGGCGAGAACAGCCGCGTGCTTAAATGGGTCTTTGAACGTGTAAACGGCAGCGTCGATGCTATCGATTCGCCGATTGGCAAGCTGCCCGTTCCCAGTCAACTCGACCTCTCAGGTCTCGACATCGATCAGGCTGATCTCGACACCCTGCTTGCCGTCGACACTGAAGGCTGGAAGGACGCTGTCCCTCAGATCCGCGAGCACTTCGGCCGTTTCGGCGATCGCCTTCCAGCCGAATTAAACGCAGCAGTCGACGAGCTCGAAGCAGCCCTCTAATCGCCTCAACGACCCGGTAAATCGTGGGTTCTCACCGATGAGCAGAGCTACGGTCCGAATGGATGCAACGTCGGCTCGCTCTCCTCATCGCTGGCCGTGACAAC
>JBLIMF010000028.1:0-20824 GCA_047638615.1 Gammaproteobacteria bacterium | reverse complement strand
TCGACGAGTTTGTCCCGGCAATCGGCCAGGGGTGCGTCGCCATCGAATGCCGACTGGACGATTCGGCGACCATTGAAGCGCTTGCGGCAATCGACCATGCCCCGACGCGTCACGACGTCGAAGTCGAACGGGCGTTCCTTGCCGAACTGGGCTCAGGCTGTTCGCTGCCGGTCGGCGGGCATGTGGTCGACGGCGTGCTCCACACGTTTCTCGCCAATCTCGCGACTGGCTTGTCGATCAGTGATCACGTCCTGCTGACCGGCGATGCGGGTGACGTCGAGACTGCTCGTCACGCAGCTTGCTCTGCCCATGACGCACTGCACTGATTGTGTCAGACGCTGACGCTCTGGGGCCGCTGGCTGGTCGACGTGTTCTGGTCACTCGTGATCGTCCTGGCGAGCTCGGTCGGCTGCTTACTGAGCGCGGCGCTGACGTCGTACATGTTCCGCTTATCGAGACGATCGACCCTGACGATGGGGGAGCGGCACTGGATGCGGCGCTCGGCAGCCTCGCCGATCACGACTGGCTGATCGTGACCTCGGCTGTCGGTGCCGAACGAGTCGGCGATGCGGCAAAACTGCACCCTGGCGTGGCGTTGGCAGCGGTAGGCACCACCACGGCCAGGGTGCTCGCCGATCTGGCCGGTCGGCCGGTCGATGTGGTGCCCGAGCGCCAGCTTGCTGTCGAGCTGGCTGCAGCACTGAGCGTGCGACTGCGGCAAGACCGCGTTCGCATACTGCTGGCGCAAGCAGACCGTGCACCAGACACGCTCGCCGACCTGCTGCGCGCTGCGGGCCACGACCTCTCAGTGGTGGCGGCGTATTCGACACGGCTCAAGGCGCCAGATCCTACGCAGCTCACGGACCTTGACGCCCTTGTGCTGGCCAGCGGGTCGGCCGCCACCAGCTGGGTCGCGGCCCTCGGAACGAACGCTCCCCCCGTTGTCGTTGCGATCGGCCCAACGACTGCACAAGTCGCTCGTGAACTCGGCCTCAAGGTCAGCGCCATCGCTGCCGAATACTCTCTTGTTGGCCTCGTCGACGCCTTGGAACGTCAGTTCGCTGTCCTTCCGGAGTGACTCGATGTTTCGAATGCCGGCAAAAGCATGCAAGAAACTTTCGCCGACCTGCTAACAGATATGGTCTGCAGCTCAACAACAACATGAGGAGCAACGTGGCTGCACGAAGCAGAGGCCGAACTTGGGTCTTCGCATCAGCAACTGCGCTCGGAGCGGGCTTGACCCTGACCGCGAGCGTTGCAAGCGTTTCGGCGCGCCCGATCGTCATTCTCGACCAGGTCGAATCGGCTCCGACGGGTGCTTCTGCTCAGCCGGTCGGCGAGCAGGTCGGTTCTCACGCCTCGATATCGGGCGACGGCAAATACGTCGTTTACCAAGGCCTCCCCGAACAGCCGGTTACGGCGGAGGGTGAGACCCCCGAGGCACCGATCGACGAGCGCGCCTCGACGATCTACCTGAGCAACCGTGAAGATGGCTCGACCGTTGAATTGACAGGGGTGCCGGACGGCATCCGCTCAGGCAACTCGGTCAGGCCCATTATTTCTGGGGATGGCTGCAGCGTGGTGGCAGTGACCGAGATGGCGCTCGATCTGTTCCGCGACGATGATGTTGGCGAACGGTGGGACGTCTACCGATCGGTGCTGCCGCATTGCGAGGGCACGGTTGGCAACTGGGAGCTGGTCTCCACTCGCAACGACGGCAGCTCGCTCGCTCGTGACGACATCCGACCCGAGTTCTCGCCCACCGTGTCGCGCTCGGGCACGGCAATAGCGTTCGTGCATCCCGACGAGCGACTCTTCGACGCTCCTGACGTCAACACCATCACGCTCATCGACTTGACAGTTCCGCCCAGCGACCCCGGACGTGCGCAGATCGTTGGCGGCATGCCGATCGGCCGTCCAAACACCATCTTTGTTCACGTCGGTCTCGATCAGCCAGCCCTGTCAGACGATGGCCGTTACCTTGCATACCGTTCCGACGCCTTCTCCGCTGAAGCGGTGCCGGTATGGGGAACGGGCCAGGTCGATGGCGCTCGCGCCACACGGCAGGTTTTTGTGTGGGACCGCCTTGAACCCGATCCGTTCCAGAAGGTCCAGCTCGTGTCGGCACTGCCGACAGGTGAGCCGACAACGGCAGGAGCCGGTGAGCCCGTTGTCTCCCGAGTGGGCCGAGTGATCGCATTCACCTCAGGAGATCAAGACCTCGTGTCGAGCGTCTTCCCGACCTGCACCGACGACTGCCCAACACAGATCTTCCGTCTTGACCGCGACACCGATGCCGACGGTGTTTACGACGAAGTGGGCGAAACCGTGCTTGAGATCGTCAGCGCCGAACCGATCACCGAGGCAGCCCCGATTCCGGTTGCCGGTCGCGCCGCCTCGTCGCAGCCGACACTGAGTGCCGACGGTCAGTTGCTTGCTTTCGTCTCGAAGGCGCCGAACCTCCAGTTGATCGAAGCACCGGGCAGCGGTGAAGCCCTCGACGGCGACATCTTGGTCGCCAGCGCCGGCATTGCCAGCCTGCGCCGCATCACGGTGTTGACCGACGGCGTCCGCCCGACCATCGGTGCCCACTCTCGTCCTGATCTCAGCGATACTGGTCGGATCACCGTGTTCGACACGTTGGCCGCCGCACAATTACTCGACGAAGGCGCAGCATCTGGCCGCCAGATCGTTGCGCTTTCTTCGCCGACTCGCGTCGCACTCGCTGACGCCAACGTCGGCACGACCGTCGTCGGTCTCGAGAGCGCCGGTTGGTTCGTCTCGCTGGTCAATGAAGGTCCGTCGGCATTCGACCCGGCAACCGTGACGATCGACGATTCTCGGTTCTCCATCGACCCGGACGAGAGCAGTTGCGTCATTGGCACGCTCGTGCCCGCCGGCGCCCGATGCAATGTCAGTTTCACGTTCACGCCAATTTCGGACGCATCGGTGTCAGCAACGATCACTATTGCCGAGCAGGGCTTCGAGGCGCTCTCGGTGTCGGCAATCGTGTCTGGTTCGGGCGGCGAGCCGGCCCTCCAGATTTACCCCGGTGGCGGTGACTTCGGCAAAGTTGCCGTCGGCCAGTCGGCGACCGAGTTTCTTTTCGACGTCAGCAACGTCGGTTTCGTGAGTTCCTCGGTGGAGCGAATCGAGGTCGTCGGTGAGCAGGCTTCAGAATTCTCGATAACAACGAACAACTGCGCGGACCGCCCACTCAACCCGCGTGCCAACTGCGCCGTCGGGATCACGTTTACGCCAAGCGAAGCTGGTCGCCGAACCGTACTCATTGAAGCGTTCACACCGCAGGGTCAGTCGACTTCGGTCATCCTCGCCGGTGATGGCGTGTTTGAGCCCGAGCTTGTCACCCTCCGAGGCACGGTCCAGGCCGGCGAGGAGTTCGTTCTCGGTGGTTCTGACTACCCGGCAAACACCGAGCTAGTCGTCGTCTTCGGCGACGAGCCTGAGAACAAGGTCAACGTCACGACCAACGATGGCGGTGATTTCATTGCCATCATCCCAGTGCAATTGCAGGCATCTGGCGGCGCTCGTCGGGTTGTGGTCCAGTCGTCGCAGGGTGTCGCAGCGGTGGTCCCGATGGAAGTCATCGAAGACGACAACATGTACATCGGCCTGCCGGGTTTCGGCCTGGGCTGACCATCACGTCAACTGAGGCTGTCGACCGGCTCAGATCGGCTGGTT
Source organism: Gammaproteobacteria bacterium (assembly GCA_047638615.1). Classification (GTDB taxonomy): domain Bacteria; phylum Actinomycetota; class Acidimicrobiia; order Acidimicrobiales; family Ilumatobacteraceae; genus Ilumatobacter_A. The sequence continues at coordinate 17,122 of JBLIMF010000028.1, read as the reverse complement.
CAGATGTCGCTGGCGGGACGGATGAGCCCACCGATGTTGATCGCGGTCGTGCATTTTGACTTCGTCGACTCGGCGCCGACTGCGTCGCAGCGCACCGAGAAGGTGATGTTGTCACCGGGCTGCAGACGGATTGGCGTGATGCTCGGCTCGAACAGCTGGCCGCGGATATTCGACAGCGACCACTGATATGCGGCCTCGCCGTTGATCATCAGCGTGGCAATGCCGGACTCATTCAACGAGTTTTCGACGCGCATGTCGGTGAGGTCAAATATCTCGCCGTCTGGGATAGTCGACGAGGCATCGTCGGTCGCGGTGAGCCCGGCGTCGACAGCGAGGCGGATGAATGCCGGCTCACCGCTTTGTTCGGACGAGGCAGAGATGATTGGTTCGGTGCCATCGTCGGAAGCGGTGGTGGCGACTGGTGTCAGCCCGCCCGGATCGATGACAGGTGCGAGTTCAGCGATGCGGGCGTCAACACGCTGGTCGACTGTTTCTCGCAGCTCCGGCCGCACTACGCCGTACCAGGAGGCTGCTGCCGCGGCGGCGACGGCGGCAACGGTGAGCACGCGCACAATGGCCGATCCTGGAACCGTTGGTGACTGAACGATCGACATCGAACCGTTCGCCGGGTCGTGCCCCTGCTGTTCGGCTTCGACTTCGAAGTCGAGGGTGCGAGTGGCATGACGGAACACGCCGCGCTTGGCCTTTGCTTTGAACCGCACAAGGCTTGCGCTGCCGGGAGCCACACCCACGGCAGGCGGGTCAAACGAACCGTCAACCCGATTGGTCGGATCGACGAGGCGGAGGCGGCAGCTCGCCAGTGCGTTGCCATGGTTCTCGACCATGAATTCGTAGTTGGCTCGATGGCGAGCGCGTTGAACCGGTTGCAACGTGATGATGCGGCGGTCGTCGAAGGGCTGGATGGCCAGCACGATTTCGGCTACGACTGCGTCGTCGGGCTCACCCTGCGGGATCACTCGCACGTTGATGACACTCGGGCCGGCAGAGGTCGTCGGGATGGCTGGTGGCAGCACCACCACCTCGACGACGTCCTGAGATCCGCCAAACAAGGTGACGTTGCCACGTGCGATCGTTGTCCAGCTGGCGCTCAGGCCCGCTGGAATGATCGTGTATGACTCGGTCGACTCGCCAAGATTGTGAATCGACAGTGGCAGCGTGAGGCGTTCACCAGGCGCAGCCACCATGTCTTCGCTGGAGAACCACGTCTGCACTGACACGGATATGAACGCTACTGGCTGGCCAGTCGCCCTGTCTGGCATCCAAGCCCGCCTTGCCGTCAGTCACACCCTCACACCCCGAAATGGAGGCCAACTCAACGCGTCTTGGTGGAGGGGCAGGTCGCTATTTCGGGGTGCGGTGTTCCAGGAGTGTCTTGTGGGATTGGTTCGGAGGATGGGCCGTGCCGGAGTACGTCTCGTAGGCTGGCCGGGTGCCTGTGATCCGTCCTCGTCGACTTCGCCGGACCGCAGCGATGCGTGATCTCTTGGCCGAGGTACATGTCCGGACCGATGATCTCATTGCTCCACTGTTCGTGCGCGAGGGAATTGCTGAGCCGCAGCCGATCAAATCGCTCAAGGGCGTGATGCAGCACACTCGCGACTCGCTCCGCTCTGAGGTGGTGGAACTCGCTGCTCTCGGCGTGAAGTCGGTCATCCTGTTCGGCGTCCCAGCTGAGAAGGACGCCGCCGGTAGCGGTGCTTACGACCCTCATGGCATCGTGCAGTTGGCGCTGGGCGACCTGCACAGCGAGGTTGGCGACGACATGGTCGTGATGACTGACCTCTGCGTCGACGAATACACCAGCCACGGACACTGCGGAATTATCGACGAGCGTGGCGTGGTCGACAATGACAAGACCCTCGACCTCTACGTCGCTGCAGCGCTCGCCCAGGCGCGGGCCGGTTCGCATGTCGTAGCACCCAGCGGAATGATGGACGGCCAAGTTGCGGCGATTCGCTCGGGGCTCGATGGTGAGAATTTCACCGATGTTGCAATCCTCGCCTACGCCGCCAAGTACGCCAGTGGCTTGTACGGGCCGTTTCGTGACGCTGTCGACGTCGAGATCGCCGACGGCGGCGACCGCAAGGGCTACCAACAGGACTACCGCAATATCCGTGAAGCGCAGCGCGAAGTTGACCTCGACATTGCCGAGGGCGCCGACATGGTGATGATCAAGCCCGCACTGTCGTACCTCGACATCATTGCTGACACCGCCGCACGAGTCGATGTACCCGTGGCGGCATATCACGTCAGTGGCGAGTACTCGATGATTCATGCCGCTGCCGACAATGGCTGGATCGATGGCGATGCCGTTGCACTCGAGCAACTCACGGCAATCAAGCGCGCCGGAGCAAACATCATCCTCACCTATTTCACCCGATGGTTCGCCGAGAACCACCGCTAACGCCTACCGGTCACATTGTGCCTGGCACAGCGTGACTGTCCCAAGGAACGGACGCATCCCCATGACCGACTCGATGATTCCCTACTGTGACCCCACCGGCTGTGCGGCTGCCGGCTGCACCGCCACCATCTGCACAGGTGCCGGCTTGCCGTCCAACACGACGATGTTCGCACGCTCTCAAGCAGTGATTCCTGGCGGCGTCAACTCGTCGATACGCGCGTTCAACTCCGTCGGCGGTGAGCCGTACGTGGTCGCACGGGCGAAGGGCGCAACGATCACCGATGTCGAGGGCACCAGCTACTACGACCTCGTGCAGAGCTATGGCGCCGTGATCCTGGGCCACGCCCACCCCGCGATTACCGCAGCGATTACCGCTGCGGTCGTCGACGGCACCTCGTACGGCGCACCGACCCCACGTGAGATGAAGTTGGCTGAAGCAATCAGCGAGCGTGTGCCGAGCTGCGAACGGGTCCGTCTGATGAACTCGGGCACCGAAGCGACCAGTACCGCTATCCGCCTTGCTCGTGGTGCAACTGGCCGTGACCGGATCGTCACCTTTGCCGGCAATTTCCACGGTGCGACCGACGCGCTCTTGGTCGCAGGCGGGAGCGGCGTGGCAACACTTGGGCTGCCCGGCACGGCCGGCGTCCCCAATGCGTCGGTTGCTGAGACCATGGTTGTCCCGTACAACGTTGTTCCCAAACTCGACGACAAGGTCGCGGCGGTCATCATCGAACCCGTCGCTGCCAACATGGGTGTCGTTGCACCAGTCGCAGGTTTCCTCGAAGGGCTCCGCGCTGAGTGCGATCGCGTCGGTGCGCTGTTGATCTTCGATGAGGTGATTACTGGTTTCCGCCTCGGATCCGGCGGCGCCCAGGCGATGTGCGGGGTCGCACCGGATATCACCTGCTTCGGCAAGGTGATCGGTGGTGGCCTGCCGATCGGCAGCATCGGTGGTCGCGCCGACATCATGGAGCAGCTGTCGCCGCTTGGCCCGGTTTTCCATTCCGGCACGCTCTCGGGCAACCCGCTCGCTACGGCAGCTGGTCTCGCTGCCCTCAATGAGCTCACGCCGGGCGTTTACCGCGAACTCGCCGCTCGGGCAGGAAACTTGGCAGCCGGCTTGCATGACGCCTGTGCGTCGGCTGGCTTCGCGGCTTCCTTCCCCGTCGTTGGAACGCTGGTTGGGATGGTCTGCGGCAACGATGCCGGCGCAGTTCAGAACTTCGACGACGCCAAGCTGACCGATGAGGCTGCGTACTCGCGTTTCTTCCAGGCGATGCTGGCCGAAGGGGTGGCCATGGCCCCGGGTGCGTATGAGGCGATCTTCGTGGGTCTCGGTCACACGGACGACGTGCTCGATGCGATTGTGGCCGCGGCGAATCGCGCTGCAACGACGACCGCAGGCGGCTGAGACAAAGGCCAGGTGCTGTCCATCACTGGGCGCATACCGCTACGTTGGCGGTCGTGAGGCAGCTGTTCACCTGGCGATTCGTCGCAGCCTTTGCAGCACTGGCCGGCCTGGCATTTCTGCTCAATGCCGTTGTTGTTGATGACGACGGGTTCACGGCGGTCGTCGAGCCCAAGGTTGTCGACCGCAAGGTTGACTTCATTTCCTCCGTGTTCATCGTGGAGACGTCCGATGATTTCCAGCTCGCTGATGACGGGTTGACCGAGGGATTCATCGATTTCGTGTTGCCCAATCGAAATGTGTTGCGTGTTGCACCCGGAACGCCGGGAAGCATCGATTGCGACCTGCAGTCGTTGAACCGCTGCGTGGTGTTTGCCGACCTGCTTGGCGAGGCGGTCATTTGGTTTGCCACCTTGCCGAAGGCCGAGCGTGAGACTGTCGAGCTCCCACCGATCCTCGACCTTCAAGACGGTTACGCGCTGTTCGAAAACACCTGGCAGATCAGGTACGCGTCGGTTATCACTCGGTCGTGTGAGGGCGAGGACATCGTCAGCTTCAGCGACTTTGTGCGTCGCTTTGGCCCGGGCAGCACGTCGGTGGTCGACCTCGAAATACAGCGCGTTACCGAAGTTCGTTGCGCCGGGACCGAGGCGCCGGACGTGACGACCACGACGGTTGAGTCGTCTGTCGATCTGCCAATTAACGACACACCGGTGACGTCGATCGATCAGTTGACGCCGCTCGACGAAACGGACACTTAAGTCGACGCAGAACCTGTCATCGAGGAGTAGCTACGACGCCAGGTGCCGAGCCCGGCGTCGTATTTGAACGACGTCGTCTCTCAGCCGAGCAGAGCGTGTGCTGCGGCGAGGCCCGAGTTGTGGGCGCCCTCAATCTTTGGGCCGGCAAACGCATCCCCGGCCATGACGACGTGACCGTTGGCCGTTGTCCAACAGGGATCGGGCCAGATCGAGCGCGGCGTGGCAAGCCGCCATTTTTTGAGGGAGTGTTCGAGAATAGATGCGTTGCCGAGCCACGGCTGCGCAGCAGCGATGAGCTGATCGACCAATGCGCCGTTCTCGTCGTTCCAGTGGGCTTCACTCCATGCTGGGTTGGCATGGAAGGTGACAGCAGGTTCTGCGCTGACGCCCTTTGAGGCGTTGTCGCCGATGAAACTGAAGATCTCGTCGGCATCTTGGACGCCACCACTGGCTGGAATTGTGCTCGGACCGTCGAGCCGCACAAGAAGGCCGACGGTGCGGTCGTAGTCGGTACGGAAAAGCGTTTCGTCGAGCTCGATGCCGCCGTCGATCATCAGTGCAAATGCCTGGGGCAGTGGGCAGGTGACGATCACGGCATCAACGGTGTGAGTTGCTCCGTCGTCGATCGCCACGATGATGCCGTTGACCTCAGGTTCGTCACGAATGGCGAAAGCCATGGTCGAGCACCGCACGTCGAGGTCGGCAGCGAGGTCTTTGGCGAGCGAGTTCATCCCGTTCGTGGCGACGTAACGGGGATGCCCTTCGGCACCGTCGAAACCATGGTTCCAGACGTGAACGAGGCCACGCTGTTGCCAGTCGGTGACCTGTGCTGCGAAGGCCGGGCTGCGGGAGGTGAAGAACTGGGCGCCGTGGTCAAGTGTGGCCCCACCAATGCGGCGAGTCGCGAGCCTGCCGCCTGGCGATCGGCCCTTGTCGAAGACGATGACGTCAGCGCCACCGCGAACGAGCTCACGCCCCGCAATTAATCCGGTGAGACCGGCCCCGATGATTGCGACCCGCATGGGATCAGGACGCCGCAGATTCGATCGAAGGTTCGACGTCGGCCATCCGCTTTTGATGCGCTGCTTCGGCCCGCTTCAAGAAATCGAACAGGACCCGGTTAAACGAGCCGGCATGTTCGACCATCAGCCCATGGGCGGCGCCGCTGATCACGGCCAGTTCGGCTGTGGGGATCCGTTCAGCCAGCTCTTCGCTGTCGCCACGCGGTGTGAGGATGTCTTGGTTACCGACGACGACAAGCGTCGGCACGAAGATGTTCGCGAGTTCGTTGGCGTACGACATATCGACGTTCAAGATGGCGTCGACTTGCGCCGCGAATGCGTGCGATGGCCGACCCAATGCCAGGGGCCCGAGCCAGCCCATTGCTGGGAGGAGCCGACGGAACGACCGCGGGCCGATGACCCATCGGGCAGCTTCTTGGCTCATTGACCCGATCCCGTTGGCCAGTGCGGTGTCGCGCCAACTCGACAGCAGATCTTCTCGCCACGGATGGTGTTGGCCCGCAGTGCAGGCGAGCGTGAGCGAGCGAATTCGCTCGGGGTATTTGACGGCGATGATCTGGCTGATGGCGCCGCCCATCGATGCACCGACCACGTGCGCTGTTTCGACGCCAGCATGGTCGAGAACAGTGATGGCGTCCTGCGCCATCTGCTCGAGTGAATACTCGCCGTGCGGCTTATCGGAGCGCCCGGTACCCCGGTTGTCGAGGGCGATTGCCTGGTACCACGGAGCCGAGGCAAGCCGCTGCAGATCCCAGCCGTGCTTGTCGGCGCCAAGACCCTGCACCAACAGGATCGGTGGCGCTCCCGGCCGACCGGTGACCCGGTAGTGGATGCGGACACCGTCGGTGGCACGGACGTAAGTCATCAGTTGCCGCCCAGGCCGCTCAGTGGAAGCCAATCGAGCGGCGTCCCGGTGTTGATGTCGCCCATCTCGGTGAGCAGCAGACCGATTTGTTTGCGTACGGCGCGGGCCAATTCGTATTCGGCGAGCGGGCCTCGGCGTCGTCGGCTGCTGCGGATGGCCGGACCAATTTCGATGCGTGCTCCTCGGCTGAACGGTGAGCTGATGGTGGCTGCGGGGAACAGATCGACGCCTGACGCAACTGCTGCGCCGATGATCGTGTGGTCGACGGTGCCGACCTCGCGGGGTCTGCTGCTCACAGCTGCGGAATGGACGACCAGCTCGCCGGCTCGGAGTGCGCCAGCGACCTCGTCCGGGTGGTCGAGGAGACCGCCCAAACGCTGTGCAAGCGCACCGAGCGTTGTGTCGTCAGGGCGACCAATGAATCGAACCGGGCGATCGACGGCTCGGCTGATAGCGAAGGCGCTGTACACGTGTGCCATCGAAAATCGTCGGGCGTTGACGACGATGAGCGCGCCCTTGCTCGCAGGAAGATGCTGGTCGCCGCCGGTCGACACGGCCCACCGCATTTCGGACAGCATCGTGACCGTGCGGAATAGCCCGGCGTCGCGGCCCCAGTCGTCGACATGGCCTGGTGGCTCTTCGGTGACCCGGCGGAATGCCGCCCGAGTGGTGTTGGCGGTGCTTCCTGCCAGGCCGGCACCTTGGCGCACGGGGAATTGGACGACACGACCGAGGGGAGAACTCATGATGCCTCGACGATCTGTTGGGCGGCGGGTACCCGGGCCGGTCGGCGGATCACGCTTGGCCAGTGATAGAGATGATCGATGGCCTCGACGGTCGAGACGCCAGCGGTGATCCCCAGTAACTCCTCCATGCGCCCGTTGTCGGCCAGGCGGCCCCGGGTGAGGGCCTCGGCGACGTGGTCGGGGATTGGCGCTCCGAGCATGTGGCTCAGCCGGCGCGCAATGAGCCATTGCGGTCCGAAGACTGGCACGGGGACGCGACGCCCGCGCCGGAGGGCATGCAAGACGGTGATCGCGCCGGGGGCGACCACGTTGACCGGCTCGGCGAGTTGGTTGCGGGCAGCGGCCACGAGCGCGCGGGCTGCGTCGTTGTGCTCGATCACTGCGAACGGTGGATCGACGGCGGCGCTGAACGGCACGGCTGGCATGCGGAGTAGCCGACCGAGTGGCGATGGGACGTGCGGGCCGAGGACCGACGCCAGCCGCACGGCGCCAACCGTGACGCCGACCCGTTCGGCCACGCTGGCAGCGATCGCCTCGATATCGGCGATGGTTTGGCCGTATTCGGAAGTTGGTCGGATGGGAGCGTCCTCTGCGGGACGGGTCAGTGATCCCTTGCCCCTCCCGTAGATTTCGATTCCGCTGCGCACCACGATGCTCTCGAGCGCAGGGCATTCGGCGGCAGCGCCAAGGATCGACGTTGCGGCCTGTTCGGTCAGCACGCCGGCCGCCTTGGGCGATGCTCGAGCATCGGGTTCCCACACGCCGACGTGGACCAGGACGTGCGGGTTGAAGTCGGTAATTGTGTCGACGATTCGGTCGTGGTGATCTGGTGAAAGGCGATGGTACGTCGTACGCTGCAAACGGCGACGCGGCGGGTCTGCGTCGATCCCCGCAAGTGAACTCACCCAAGGCTCGTCCTCGAGCATCCTGGCGACGAGCGTTCCCAGTTCGCCGCCGACCCCACTCACGAAGACGCGCCGCCCTGACATGGTATTTAAATCTACTCGCACACGTCGACAATTGATTGGCTCAGCCGCTGGCGTTTTTGGTGCGTCCGTTCTCGGATTGGGCGCTTTTCGCGTGCTGGCAGAGCCGCTGAACGTCACCGGCCCAGCAAGAGCGCTGGAGCCCGCCCGGCGGCTCGGTATCGAGGGGGAACTGGCCTTCCCGGTCGACCCGACGGGAGGCGATCTGGTGATGCCGAATGGCTATCGGGAAGGTGTGCACAAGGGCATCGACATCGGCAATGGATGTTCCGCCGGTCGAGGGCGATCGTTGCTTGCGTGCGCCGACGCTGTGGTGAACAGCATGGAGCGGTCGACTCGTTCTGGCAGGTACATCACGCTCCGCGACTATGCCGACAACTACTACCGCTACCACCACCTTGATGCGTTCATCGAAGGCATCGAGGTTGGCGATGCGGTGTCCGCTGGCCAGGTGATCGGGCTGATGGGCTTCACCGGCAACACCAACTGGGCGCATGTGCACTTCGAGGTGTGGCGTCTGAGTTTGAACCCTAGTATCGGATTTCCGGTCGACCCGCTGCCACTGTTGCCGCGGCCTGCAGGCTTGACAATCGGCCCACCGCAGTGCGATGACTGACCAACACGATCGAAGAAATATTACGGTTGCGTGTCGATATGGGTCCCATGTTGTCGTATAATCTCGTCAAGTTCCGAGCGATTGCTGCCTAATGCATTGTTGCCCTCTTCGCTGGTTCTGAACGCCGTATGACCGTCTCCGACCGCTTTCCCCACGCCATTGTCGCCGTTGAATTGCGGCCAGGCCACATGTCGCGCCGCCGCCTCCTCGCCGCGGGGTTGGGTGCAGCAGCCGGGTTGTTCGCTGTCGAGCGTGCCGTTGCTGCACTGCCGAACAGTGGGATCACGACCGCTGCCGGATCGCTCCAAGCCAGGGATCTTGCGCCGGCCGAGCGGCTTCCCCCGCCCGTGCCTGACGGGAAGATTATGTTCCCCGTTGATGCTCAGGAGAGCTGCTGGGTCTCCGACAACTTCGGTGACTGCCGCGGATCGGGCTGCTCGCGTTCGCACGAAGGACTCGACATCTCTGGCTCACGCGGCGCTGACATTCTTGCTGTGGTCACCGGCAGGCTCACAAAGCGGTACGACGACCGTGGGCTAACGTACGGCGCCGGTAACGGTTGGACTCTCGAAGACGAAGAGAACAACATCACCTATAAATATTTCCACATGGCGACGCACGCCGTCGGTCTGGCCGTGGGCGACGTCGTTGCGCAAGGCGACGTCATCGGCACCGTCGGTAACACAGGAACCTCAGGCACCAACGGCGACTTCAACTACCACCTGCACTTCGAATACCGTCCGAACAACGTCGCCCAAGATCCGCTGCCACTGCTCGTGCGACCGGACAACTGCACGTTCTACGTCGGCTAGGGCTCAGCCGAACCCGCGGTTGTCCTGCTTCAGCGCAGTGTCGATACTCAGCGCGCTTGCGACAATCAAGGTGTTGAGTGGCTCGGGCATCCGCTGATGAATCTGTACGACGTAGTTGTCGGCAGTGGTGAACATGGTCTTGGCGAAACCCTCGAAGGTTTTGGAGATCCGTGCGACCTCGGTGCCTTGCGCATCTTCGATGCGAAAGTTCCAGGCGCGCCAGTTCTCGCCCTTGATGGAGCCGATCATCTGACCGTTTGTCTCGATTCCGAAGTTGATCTTGCCGATTGCTTTCTGCTGAACAATCTTGCCGATCTCGTTGCCGGCGGCGTCTTCAACGATCACGGTCGACTTCATCAGCTTGCGAGGGCGGGTGAGCTGCAGGAGCACTTGCCCCGAATTGTCGGTGATCTGGAGCTTGTGCGTCATGAACTGGTCGAGCGAGCTGACGAGACGCATGGCCTTCTTGGCTGCCGACTGGCCGACCTGGTTGACCATCGCCAGTTGTTGGCCATCTTGGCCGAACACGCTGTACTGGTTATTCAGCTCGATCAGCTTGGCCTTCTGGTTGACGACCAGCACGGGCTCGGTGAGGATTGTCCCGCCACCGCCTTCGACCTTGCCGCTCAGCCCGGCACCACGAATGCTCTGACCGGTGAGCTGCTGCTGGATCTTGTCGGCCTGGCCTTCGTTCCCGACCGTCAGACCCTTGTCGAGGCTGTCGAGCCGACGCGAGACGCCGCCTCCGACCGGGTCAGTGCTTTGCACACCGCCGGTGCTGACGTGTTCGGTCCAGGCTGCTCCGTCCCAATAACGCAAATCGGCTCGGCCATTCGGGTCGGGATGCCAGTCGGGGGGTGTCGTCATTCTCGAAACACTAGTGCAGGCTTAACTGTTTGATCAGTTTGCAGCACTCGCTCAGAGCAGCCGTTTTAGCGCAGTTTGTGGGCTTTCATGATCACTTCACGAGCGAAGGGATCGAGCTGCCGGCCGGCCAGCCGCTCCGTGACCTGAATGGCCTGTGTCGCTTCTTCGACGAGGCCCGACCACCGGATGTAGCCCCCCATGACGCCGATGATTCGATCGCTGACCTCTTCAGCGTGGACGAGTACCCGCATGTTGCGGTTCAGTAGCTCGTGTAGTTCGGTGTACAGCGCCTTGAGGTAAGCGTCGAGGTTCTCTTGGTTGAACGCCCGATGGCGGTACGGCAGTTGCAGTTCGTCGTAGTTGTGTAGGTTGCTCGGTGCCGAAATGATCGAAATGACACAACCGAAGCCGTTCTCGCGCAACCAAATGATCTCTTCTTGTCGGCGGACCCGACGGTGACTGTCGCCAACGCCGCCTGGCCGCTCGCAGACGGCGAGCTTGTCTTTGAGGATCCAGGTGAAGTTGCGTGGTGTAATTCCCAGCGCCCACTTTCCGCGCAATCGGGGAGCCATCAGCTGCGACCCTGAAGCGATGAGTTGGAAGTGTGCGCGGTGGACATATCGGAACGCAATGCTACCTGGTCCGCTGCGTCAGTGAAAAAGCCAGAGCCGTTGGTGTGACCGTTGCACCCTTCGGTTCCCGGCGATGTCGCACGCAACGGCCTCTCCACGAGCGACGGCCAGCACGCGTTCGATGGCGGCGGCGTTTGGTGGATACCCGTCGATGGTGAGCCACTGCCGGAGGGAACGGCGAGCCAATGGGAGCGGCGCAGCGGCGATCGCGACCGCATCTGTCGGGTCGATCGTGTCTGCGAGTTCGTCGAGTAGTGCATCGTCGTCGCGCAGGAGGTCTGCTGCCCGCTCGATCAGCATCGAGACGTCACGGTCGAAGATGTCCTTGGCGAGCGGCAGGAGCTCGTGACGAATTCGGTTGCGTCGGAATCTCGGGTCGCTGTTCGACTCGTCGTGAACAATCGAAAGTCCAAGTTGTAGGCACAGCGCGTGAGTTTCTGTGCGACGAAGCCGGATGATTGGCTTGGTCGGTCCGTGGCGGATGCCGGCGAGCCCGGTGGCGCCACTCCCTCGAAAGAGTGCAAGCAGTACGGTCTCGGCTTGATCATCGGCGGTGTGGCCGGTGAGGGCTTCGGTGCCCATTGCGGCGCGGCGGGCTGCGCGTGCACGGGCCTCGAGGTTCGGCCCGTCGGGCAGATCAACGCAGGCAACGCGGCAGGACACGCCGAGGTCGCCGGCGATTGACTGCGCTGCGTCAGCATCGTCGGACGAACTCGCGCGCAGACCGTGGTCGACGTGGACGGTGCTGACGATGAGCCCGGCGGCGATTGCGAGGACGGTCAGTGCAGTTGAGTCGGCGCCACCGGAGAGAGCGCAGGTTACAGCCGTGCCAGATGGCGGAAAATCGCAACGAGCGAGGAGCCCGGGGACCAGCGGGTCGACCGGCAGGAAGCCAGGGTCGACGGGCATCGGGTGGGGTCAGAGGTCGTTCTGGCGACGGCGCTTGCCGCCGGGGTACTTCTGTGACGACACCGTCTTGAGGTACACCGCGATGAGACCGACACCCAAAAAAAGTGCGACGCCAGTTAAGGCGACGCCAATCCACCAGTGCCAAACCTCGGCTGCGAGCATGCAGTCAGGTTAGCGAGGGATCGGCGGTGACAGCACATTCCCGCCGCACTTCTCCGGCCGGGCTCACCTCGTGCGTGTTGTCGCCCAATGATTTGACGGGAACGTGGTGAGAAGTACCGCGACTTCCCTCCATCCGATTGACACCCCGCTGTTTGACCCCCACTCAGTGACGCCGCCGATGTCAGGTGACGGCAGCGTATGCGATCACACATAACACGATGGCGCGCAGCGTCCAGGCTGCGGTCCTCACCCAGTTGGTGCGGACCAGCCGCGTGTGGAGCGCTCCGTCGAAGCGCAATGCGAGCCGGCCGTGAAGCGGCGCCGATACGAGGGCGGTGACACCGTAGGCGACGCTCAGCAGTGCCAGTGCGACCAGTGGAAGAAGCAGGCCGATCCCTGCTGGAGGTGAGGCCACGATCCACAGGCCGGTGATGCCCTCGGCGAGCATGAGCGGGCCGACCACGTAGCTAATCGTGGTGGTGTGGCGCTGTGCGAACTGCTGCCAGAGCTCGCTGTCGGCGCCGTGCTCGATTGCATCGAAGATTGGATAGTGGACAACCTGGATAGTCCAGATCAGCCCGGTCATGGCCCAAGTCGACGCAAGTGCAATCAGCAGGATGAGGGCGTTAGTCGATTCCACTTCGTGATCGTGCCGCGGACGACAGTGTGATGGCGTATTGGGCGTTCAGCCGATGACGCCATCGCCATCGAAGTCGGTGTCGAAGCATTTCTCGATCCGCGACAAGAGATCGGCTGGCATCTCATTTTCCTGGCACTTTTTTTGGATGACCTGCTTGAGTTCGGCGTGGAAGTCAAAGGCGCTCAGGCAGTCGGGGCATTCGTCGAGGTGGTGTCGGATCGTTTCGCGCGCGCCGTCGGACAGCTCGGAGTCGAGGAACATGTCGAGCTCTTTGAGCGTCTCGCTGCAATCAGGGGTGTCACATGCGTCCATCAGTTCTCCTGCCTTTCTGAGTTCGTATCGGTGGGTTCGGGAGCAGAGTCTGCGAGCCCCCGTTCGAGTGCATATGTATGTAACGCCTTCTGCATCGCCTTTCTTCCCCGATGGAGCCGCGACATCACGGTGCCGATCGGGATGTCGAGCATTTCAGCGATCTCTTTGTACGCGAAACCTTCGACATCGGCGAGGATCACCGGCAACCGAAAGTTGTCGGGGAGCCCTTCGAGCGCCTGCTTGACCTCGTCGTCTGGAAGCATTTCCATGAGCGACTCTTCGGCAGAACGGCCGATTGACGCATCTTCAAAGGTCCCAAGGCGCTTGTAGAGATACAGGTCTTCGATGTCGCCGAGATCTGACTCGTCGGGTCGTCGTTGTTTCGCTCGGTACTTGTTGATGTACGTGTTGGTGAGGATGCGGAATAACCAGGCACGCAGGTTCGTGCCGTCAGTAAAGGTGTGGAAACTACGAAAGCCTTTGAGATAGGCCTCTTGTACAAGATCCTCGGCATCCGCCTTGTTCCGGGTCATGCGCATCGCAGCCGAGTACAACTGCGGCGCGTATTGCATCGCCTGATCTGCGAACACTGCCTGGTCAGCCATTGTGGCGGACCCTAGCGGTTCAGGCGTGTCGGGCGCCGGGGTGTGCTGTGGTCTTTCAGTCCAAGCAGTCGGCTTCATGTTCGAGTGCGGTGGCCACTTCGTCGACTGCAGCGGAAAGCCGTTCCAGCATGCTTGCAAGGGTGGCCAGTTCGTCATGGTCGAACGACTTCACGATATTGATCATTGCCCGCGACCGCCGGTCGACGACTTCGGCGTGACGGCGACATCCGTCCTCGGTGGCGCGCACCATCACGACGCGGCCGTCGTGGGGCGAGCGAAACCGCTCAGCGAGGCCATCGTTGACGATGCGTTGCACAGCGCGCGTCGCGGTCGACGGATCGATGCGAAGGCGGTCGGCCAGGCCCTTCATCGTGCGGTCTCGGCGGGTCAGGAGGTCAAGTGCATCCATCTGGCCTTGTTCGAGCGGTTCGTCTTTGCCGAAGTAGTAATCACGGAGGGCTGCAGTCCCTGCGCCACGACGGAGTTCAGTCCAGGCTTTGCCGATGCGGAGTGCGTGATCCCGATCGATGGGGTCGCGGAGATCGACAGCTTTGCTGAGGCCGGCGTCGCTGTGCGCGGCCCGGTCGAAAGGCGGTGTCGTCATCTCGCTGCCGATATTAGCGACGCCTCCTCGCCAGCGACGTGACGGAAGACACATTTCATATCGTCGTCGTTCGCAACCTCACGCGAGACTCTGACGATGTCGGAAACCCCTGGACCTGCGCCGTCTGATCCCGTTGCGCCGACGGCACTTGAAGCGCTTCATCCCCTGGCGACGAGCGAGGCCGCCGTCACCGACGCCCTCCGGCATCGTGAGGTGTACACGTCGCGCGGATTACTCAGCGTGCTGTGGCACGAGCCGAGTGATCAGGTGCCTGCGGCACTCGTGATGTGCGGCGGGGCAATGGGAGGTCTGCTCGGACCTGGCCACGGGCTGTACCAGCAGTGGGGTAACCGATGGGCAGAGCGCGGGGTTCGAGTGCTGCGAATCGGGTACCGGGAACCGAACAACCTTGATCTGTGTGCGCACGATCTCGCGTGTGGGGTCGAGTGGGCACGCAACGCTGGTGCTGAACGCGTTGTCGTCATGGGGCACTCGTTTGGCGGCGCGGTCGCGATCCGCGCCGCTGTGGTGATGGCCGGCTCTGTTGTCGGGGTCGTCACGTTCGCGACGCAGTCGGCAGGGTGCGAAGCAGCAGCGGCGCTCGCCGGCCGACCGCTGTTGCTGTTCCACGGTGATCGCGACGAGATTCTGCCTGCTGAGTCGAGCCACCTGGTGCGAGCGATTGCCGGCCACGGCGATGTGGTCATGTTGCCGGGCGATGGCCATCTGCTCGCGAAGAGCGACGACGTGATGACCGAACGCCTCGACGAGTGGTTGCCCGAGGTCCTCGGGCTTGGCTGACACGGCAGCTCTGGCGATTGGCAACCGTCCACCTGCACCGTTTCGTCGGTATCGATAGGCGCACCGGGAATCACATAGCCGAGATCGATTTTGTCCACCGCAGAGAGCAAGAAGGATTCCTCCCAGCTGGTGCCAAGCAATGCTACTTTCAGTGACTGGCAGCTGCTTTGCGGCCGCCTCGTGCTGCTACTCCTGTCGCAGGATAACTATTTAACTGTAAGCGGGAGGGAGAAGCATGGGCACTGCAGGAACGAAACGCGCGCGTTGCGTGTCCCACCGAGTCATTGGTGCCGCTTTGATGCTGGCGTCTGTTGTTGTGGTCACGCCGAGAAACGTTGGCGCTGCCGATGTGCCGCAACAAAGTGCGGAGCCGTTTGTTGATGTGTCCGATGGGTCGGTCGACGTAGCGCGTGCCCAAGTGGATGCTGCAACGGCGGGTGGCCCTGATGCCTCTCGCAAGCTGATTTTCAACGGGGCGGCGATGCGTTCTGCGCTGGCGGGTGCCCCGGCTGCTCTGGGCCGTGCCGGGTTGCTGACGATTGATTTGCCGGCACCTGATGGGTCGATGATGTCGTTCAATGTGTGGGAGTCCGCAGTGATGGCGCCTGAGTTGGCTGCCGCGTTCCCTGAGATCACGACGTTTGCCGGTCAGGGCGTCGATGATCCCGCTGCGACGATTGTGTTCGATGTGACTCCGCACGGTTTCCATGCCCAGGTGTTGTCGCCGAGTGGCGCTTGGTATATCGATCCTGCTGCGATGGGTGACGAAGTGGTGCACGAGAGTTTCTTCCGTTCCGACCGTGGCAGTCCGCAGGAAGCGTTCATCGAAGGAAATGTCGTTGCAGTCGAACAGGTCGAACAGCTCAAGGAGCAGGGCCCGGAGGCGCCGGTCGCAGCCCGGTCTGGGACGCAACTCCGAACTCTGCGTACTGCGGTTTCTGCAACGTCTGCCTACACAGCGGCAAATGGCGGGACGCGTGCGTCGGCGCAGGCGTCGATCGTCACCGCCGTTAACCGTATTTCAGGGATCTACATAACCGAGATCTCCACCCGGTTGCAGCTCGTCGCGAACAACCAGAATCTGGTGTACGAGAGCAATTCCGGCGGCGACTGCCCAGTGGTCCCGGAGCAAACTGCGAGCACGGACAAAGATTGCGATCCGTTCGCCAACGACAACGATGATATAAACACGAATCAGGCGGTGGTCGACGGCATCATCGGCGATGTCAACTACGACCTCGGTCATGTGTTCACGACCAACTCCGGTGTCGCCGGGCTCGGCGTCGTCGGACTCGCCGGCCAGAAGGCCCGAGGGACGAGCGGCGTGGGCACGGCAAACGATTTGTTCTACGTCGACTATGTCGCTCACGAGATGGGTCACCAACTTGGTGGGAGCCACACGTTCAACGGGGCGAATTGCTCCGCCGGCGCCGCGTCGAACGAACGCAACGACCGCATCGAGCCGGGCAGCGGGTCGACGATTCAGGCTTACGCAGGGATTTGCGGTCTTGACGACCTGCAGCAGGCCGACTCCGGGCAGTCGGGTGACGGCACGAACGCATCAGACCCCTACTTCCACTCGCGCAGCTTTGATCAGGTCATGACCCAACTCGGCCAGATCACTGTTGACAAGACACCGACGGGCAACGCCGTGCCGACGGCGAATGCTGGCCTGGATGTCAACATTCCGGCACAGACACCGTTCTTCCTCACCGCTACGGGTTCCGATGTGAACGGCGACGCGCTGACCTACAACTTTGAACAGCGCGATGGCGGCACCGTGAGCGCGTTGAGCAATCCCGAAATAGCGTCTGGACCCCTGTTCCGCTCGTTCCCGCCGACCACGTCGCGTACGTCGTTTTTCCCGCGTCTCTCCGAAGTTGCTGCTGGTAACACGAACCAGAATGCGCCGTGTGCTGCCCCCGACGGCTTGCAAACGAAGGCGC
>JBLIMF010000027.1:0-21098 GCA_047638615.1 Gammaproteobacteria bacterium | reverse complement strand
TGACCCAACCCGCCGAACGATCGTCCTCGGCCCGAAGGCGCACGAACTGCGCGCCTACGTCGGCTCGACCGCGTGGGCTGTGCTCGAAGAGATGATGCAGCGTTCGACCGGCCACGGCGATCACGTCGTCGCCCAGGTGTCGATCCGCTCGCTCGCCTCGTCGCTCGGGCTTGCGAAAGACACCGTCAATCGCGCTGTGCGTCGCCTTCGCGATCTCGGTGTCATCGCTGCCGTTCAGGCTCGCTCCGAGTGCGGCGTCTTCGAGGCCGGCTCGTATCGCCTTGCTGTTCCCGTCGCGTGCATCTCGGTCGTCTGCCCGTCGCAGCTCTCCGTCGCTCCGTCGGCTGCTCGTCCGTCGGCTGCTCGTCCGTCGGCTGCTCGTCCGTCGTCGGCCCGCCGTTCGTCCGGTCAGCTCTCGCTGCTCTCCGAGGTCTGAGAGCCCCTCCCGTGTTCGTCCGTCGCTTCGCTCCTCTTTCTTTCTTCAGACAGGTGCCCGCGCGAGATCGGGTGGGTTCATGATCCGGGTGACGACGCTGTATGCGTCGGGAGCGGGTGCGTCGGCCGAGTACTACACGGGCTATCTGATCAAGGCTGATGGCGAGTTGCCGGGTGTGTGGATGGGATCACAGGCGCCGGGGCTCGGGTTGTCGGGTGAGGTGACGACCGAATCACTCGAAGCTCTCCTGTCGGGTCATGATCCGTCGACCGGGATGCAGTTGGGTCGTGCGTTGGTGGATCGGTTCGACAAGCACGGCAACACGATCAAGGCAGTCGCCGGCTACGACGCAACGCTCTCCGCGCCGAAGTCGCTGTCAGTGATGTGGGGCTTGACCGGCGACGACGGGTTCGCCGAGTGCCACGACGCTGCGGTCAACGCCGTGGTGGAGATGATCGAGAAGTACGGCTCGACGACCCGCATCCGATCAAACGGGACACGGCTCCATCCCGAGACGCACGGACTGTCGGTCGCGGCGTTCCGGCAGTCGACGAGCCGCGCCGACGACCCGCAACTACACACGCATGTGGTGATCTCAGCAAAGGTCCAGACCGCCGATGGCCGGTGGTATGCGCTCGATGCGTTGACGTTGAAGAAGTATCAGCAGGCGTTCGGCTACCTGTATCAGTCAACGCTGCGGGCCGAAGTCACTCACCGGTACGGGGTGGTGTTCGATCCCATCGTGAACGGCCAAGCCGAGATCGCCGGCCTGCCGTCGGAGTTGTTGGATCAGTTCTCGAAGCGGGCCCGTGAGATCGGATCCGAGATGAACGACAAGCTCGCCGACTTCCACAATCGCGAAGGACGCGACCCGAGTGCGTTCGAGTACGCGGCGATGGAACGCGAAGCCGCCGGCGACACCCGCTCCAAGAAGACAGGCGCGACCGTGTCGGATCTGCGGACACGGTGGGGGAGTGAAGCTGCCCGCCTCGGCATCGACGCCAGCGCGCTCGTCGACTCGATTGCCGAAGCCGCTCGACAGCGTCCGATCGAAGCATCGCCGGTGGCGGTGTCGGATGTGATCGAGGAGTTGGCGACGCGCAAGTCGACGTGGAATCGGATGGACGTGCTGCGCACGATCTGCGACACCGTCACCCCGCAACCCGGACACGACGGCGCGACCTGGGCGACCGCCATCGACCAAGCCGTCGATCGGGTGCTCGCATCGTGCATCGATCTCGACCCGATCAGCGACCCCACGGTGCGGCGATCGTGCGACGGCCGATCGCTCTACATCGAGCCGATCACGAACCAGTCGACAAGCGAACACGTCCTTGCCCAAGAGGAACACATCCTCACGTGGGCACTCGACGCTCAAGCCGACGACCCGATCCCGTCGCACACGATCGCGGACGATGCCTTGGACGACGGTCAACATGACGCTGCAAGCGCAGTTGCGGGACACGATCGGCTCGTGCTCGTCGTCGGCCCGGCCGGTGCCGGCAAGACACGCATGCTCCAAGCCGCCGTGAGCGATCTCCACGCACATACGCGATCGGTGATCGGGTTCGCACCGACCGCCAAGGCGGCCCGTGTCCTGGAAACCGAGACCGGCATGCCAGCCGACACCGTCGCCAAGCTCCTCTACGAACTCGACCACCCCAACCCGGAACGACGACCGTGGTTCGATGCCGGTCCAGGCACGACTGTGATCGTTGACGAGGCCGGCATGTTGAACACCGCCGACCTCCACCGACTCGTCGTCCACGCCGAACAACGCGAGTGGCGGCTGGCGCTCGTCGGCGATCCGCACCAGCTCCAAGCCGTCGGTCGAGGCGGCATGTTCCAAGAACTCTGTACCACCGGCCGCACGATCGAACTCGAACACCTCCACCGCTTCACCAACGAGTGGGAGGCCACCAACTCACTGCGCCTCCGCCAAGGCGACCCCGACGCACTCCACTTCTACAACACCTTCGACCGGATCAGGGCCGGCACGTTCGACGACCACCTGGACACGACCACCGCAGCGTGGACCCAGTGCCGTGATGACGGCGTGACGATCTCGATCACGACCTGTCGTAACGAACACGTCCACGCCATCAACCATCACATCCAGCAACGCCGCGTCGAAGCCGGCGAACTCGATCAGGACACACTCACCCCGATCGCCGACGGCTGGGCCATGGTCGGCGACATCGTCGCCACCCGCCGCAACGACCGACGACTCCGCACCACCACCGGCGAACCCATCCGCAACAGAGAACGCTGGACCATCACCGACACCAACCCGAACGGCGACCTCACCGTGACCCGACTCGACGGACACGGCTCCATCACCCTCCCCGCCGACTACGTCCGCGTTCACGTGCAACTCGCCTACGCCACTACCGAACACGGCGCCCAAGGCGACACCGCCGACCGCAGCATCACCCTCGCCACAACGGCCACGACCGGCCGAGGCCTCTACGTCGGCATGACCCGCGGACGCGACGAGAACCACGCCCTCGTCGTCACCGACACACCCGACGTCGCCGAAGCAATCAGCATCCTCGAAGCCGCCATCGCGATCGACCGCGCCGACATCCCCGCAACGACACACCGCCGAACGCTGGCCGAAGTCGTGCCGAGGTCGGGGCCACGTCCTCGTGTCCAGATCCCCGAATGGTTCGACGAGTTGCGGGCGACGGCCGAGGAGAAGCGTCGAGCCGCCCAACAAGCGCTAACCGACCGAAACGCCGAGCGGGCTGCGGGCGGAAGACGAGTGGCTGAAGCAAGCCATGACCTGCCCGCCGCCGAGGCGGCGCACGCCCCGTTCAACGAGAAGGTTGTCGCGGCGAAGCGCGTCGTGGGCGAGTCGCAGTCAGCGCTGTGGAATGCCGAGTTCGAGCTGCGCAAGTCTGGCCGAGTTCACCGTCACTCAGCTCGCCGAGAGGTCGAGGTAGCGACCGACATCCTTGCCGTCGCCGACGACCGTCTGACACGAGCCGAGGAACTCGCCGTACCGACCCGTGCGCCACTCGATGACCTCCGCAAGATCATCGACGACCACCGCCAGTTCGACTCGGCCCGCCGAATCCTCGACGAATGGGACGACCTCGGCGGCGCTGCCGCCCGAGCCAGCGATCTCTGCCACGCCATCGACCAATGGAAGCACTGGGCAGACGGTCGCGATGCCAGGTCAGCAGACTTGGTCGAGATCGCTTCCATCCTTGCGGATCACAATGAACTTCCCGGAACGGGTCGGCTCGGCGAATCACTTGCTCGATGGGCGGACTCTCAAGGAGTCGAGATCCAACGGCGGAGGCCGCAGCTGCCGTCGATCGAAATGGGTATCGAGCTCTGAGCCAGCATGCAGCGGTAGGGCAAGCGGCAGTTCGTTCCGCCGGTGCTGCCTCGCGAACCGGAGCGTTCTCGTCCGCGATTATCGCTCGGGTGCAGGTAGCCGAACGACCGATCGGAAGTCCCGAACTGCTCGGCTCGGCCGGCCGCTTACGATGAGCGTTATGAACGCACCATCACGTCCTTCGTCGTCACCTCGACCGGTTCCTTCGCAACGATCGAGAAGAACACCTTCAAGTCGTAGCCCGCTGCCAACACCGAGTTCGGGCGGCCTCGAGCCGACACGAAATCGAGGTAGCGATCCAGCTGGGAATGGCCGAGCCGAAGACACGGCCGACTGCCGCGATCGGCCTCTCGGATAAGCACCGGAATCCACGTCATTGCACGACCTCCAGCATCGAGAGAACCGCCCCACCATCAGCCTCGCGAAACCCCAGGTGGATTACAGGCATAAGTAGCAAACGCGCGCACCCGTCGAGCGGGCGGACCCGCACAGAACGCGCGCTCCACATTCCGGTCGGCGACCGTCAATCCGCGCCTCGTCGCAGCCCGGATATAGCGCCGGGCTCTCGCCGCAGACCTCCGGCAAATTTCTGGTGTTGACTGAATCTCGTGGAGTCAGACGATCGTCAGCCAATCGAGAAAGCGAAGTCCTCGCTCCGTGACCCACGGCGATTCCATGCCCTGCCGGGTCATCGTTCCGCCCAGGCTCTGCGCGAGTCTGAGCTGTTCCAGGTCTTCAAGCACGAGGTCGAGTTGCTCCTTGGGATAGGGAAGTCCGGCCAAGTCGAGAATCGCTCGTTTGCTTCCACCTGCGAAGTTCGACTTGATCCCCGCCGCAGCGAGCCACTCCATCGGAGCGCGCCCGAATCGCATGAGTTCAACGTGCTGTGGCTCAAGTTCGTCAACCCAGCGAAGGCATCGGAGCGTCCAGAGATCAGAAATCGAGTCTCTTGGCCTGACGTCAGCGTTGATCAGGATGGCCTCGAGCATCTCCAGCTTCTTTTCCAGATGTTCGCCGAGGGCGATACGGCTCGCATCGTGCAATGCACTGATGAATTCTGGGCGGGCGGCCAAGTCGTCGATGTCGACGTCGCGATCGCGAAGCTCGACCATAATCTCGTAGACGACCTGCACCCACTCCTGGTGGCGCCGCTCGAACGGTGTCCCGAAGATTTGGCGAATCAGTTCGACGGCGGTCCCGAAGCCCGGAAACTCGCCAGCAAATGCGGCCGCCACCTCGATTGCCTTGTCGACAGCCGTCGGCTCGGGAGGCGCTGTCAGATCGTCGGTCACGAAGTCAGCTTAAACGTCGCCTTCGCCTGCGTCTCAGGGGTTGTTGTTCGATCCGCGCGGTCATGGTCTGCACGATCCGATTGCCGAGACGCTTGTCATCTACCAGCACGGAGACGACGTTCTTCGGATGTCGAGAAATGGCGTGGTCGATCCTCCGACTCACGGCAGGCCGGCGACCTGCTTCGAGGGGATGGCCGAGATGAGTGAGACGAAAGACGTCGAGCGGGCCTCCTCCCGTAGAGTGACGCCGTGACGACGAGCCCACTGCCGAAGCAGTTGTCCGCCGCTGTCTGCGTCGTCTGGGACTTCGACGGCGTCATCGCCGACACCGAACCGTGCCAGGCGCGCGCCTACGAACTGGTACTCGCGCAGTTCGGAGTTGAGTGCGAGTCCGGATGGTTCGACCCCTTCGTCGGGACAACCGAGCGCGGGATATGGCCGACGTTGATCGCCGAGCACGGACTTGCGGCTTCGGTCAACGACCTGGTCGCCGCCCGCAGCGACGTCTATCTGGGGCAAGCGGAGACGCTGACTCCCGCCTGGTATGTGCAGCAGGTCCTCGACCTTGCCGTGCCTCATCACATCGTTTCGGCGGGCAACCACGACCAGATCGTCCGCTTGCTCGATCGTTGGGAAATCGGTCACCGTTTTGCGTCGGTCCGAGCGACCGGAAGTCCCTCGATGGCCGTCGATGGCGACAAGGAATCGCGCCTGCTCAACATGCTTGGCGAGGTCGGCGCGGGCGTGGTCCTCTTCGAGGATTCCCCGCGGTATCTGGAGCTCGCCCGAGCCTTCGGAGCGACCACCGTCGGGGTGCGTCACTCACTGAATCAGCGGTACCTCGGGGCTGACCTGATCGTGGACCACCGTCAACCCGGTATTTGGTCGAAGGTCACCGACGGGGACCGAACTCGACCACCAACAACGAGGTGAATGATGGGCTGCCTTCGACGAGGTTGCCTTCGGCCCGACGACGCCCGTAGACATCTGCTACGTCTCTGAGTGGCGCTTCGGACACGGCGCGTAGTCCTACTTGACAGTCAGAATCCGTTCTGGTTTAATAAATCGAAAGCGGATGAAACGTTTCATTACAACGAGCGTTGAATGGAGGATTCGAATGCCGGGGAACCACTTGGGGACGCAGACCTTGGACCTCCAGAGCGATCGCGCCTCGGAGCCGTTGCTCAAGATGCGCGGCATTTCGAAGCTTTACCCGGGCGTTCAGGCTCTTCGCAACGTCGATCTCGAGTTGCGTCAGGGTGAAGTCGTCGCCCTGATCGGCGAGAATGGGGCAGGCAAGTCGACCCTCCTCAAGATCCTCGCCGGCGCAACGACCCCGGACGCGGGCGAGCTACACATTGACGGCGAGTTGGTTGCGTTCCAAGGTCCTGGCGACGCCGAGAAGCTCGGGATCGCGACCGTGTACCAAGAGTTCAATCTCTTCCAGGCCCTGACCGTCGCCGAGAACGTTCTCTTCCATAACATGCCGCGGCGGTTCGGCGTGATCGACTGGGCCCGGGCTCGCGAACTTGCTCAGACCTACATGGACCGCGTCGGTACCGGCATCGACGTGAGCCGCCGGGTCGCCGAGCTGAGCGTGGCCGAGCGGCAGATGGTGGAGATCGCCAAGGCTCTCGCCCGCGACGCTCGGGTGCTTGTGCTCGACGAACCCACGGCCGTACTCGGTGGATCTGATGTCGACGAACTCTTCAGAATCGTCCGCGATCTACGCGCCGACGGCGTTGGGGTCATCTTCGTCAGCCACCGTCTCGAAGAGGTGTTCGGTCTTGCGGACCGCTTCGTTGTCTTGAAGGACGGTGAGTTGGCCGGTCAAGGCGATGTTGGCGATGCCGACCACGACTCGCTCGTCTCGATGATGGTGGGGCGCGAACTCGACCAGGCTTCTCATCGAGTGCGCTCCTCGATCCGCGAAGAAGCACTACTTCAGGTCGAGGGCCTCTGCCGCCATGGCGTTTTCGAGGACATCTCCTTCACCGTCAACGCCGGTGAAGTCGTCGGGCTGGCCGGGTTGCGAGGCGCTGGAAGGACAGAGGTCGCCCGAGCAATTTTCGGCGCCGATCCGCTCGACGAGGGACGAATTCTGCTCCACGGCGCCCCGGTGCGGATCGGATCGCCCGGGAGAGCCGTTGCCCGTGGCATCGGCCTCGTCCCCGAGGAGCGCAAGACCCAAGGCATCCTCACCAACCTCTCGACACCACCGAACATTTCCCTGGCCCGTACGGCCAAGACGCGCAGGCTCCTCGCGTTCCCCCGCGGCGAGCGCCGCATCGCCGACCGCCACATCCGCGACCTGGGAATACGCATCCCAAGGGTCGACCAGCCCACCATTCAGCTGTCCGGGGGCAACCAACAGAAGGTGGTGCTGGCCAAGTGGCTGGAAGCCGACGTGTCGGTCCTCATTCTCGACGAGCCCACGCGGGGCATCGACGTCGGAGCGAAGGCCGAGGTCTACGAAACGATTCGGGACCTCTGTGCCCAGGGCATCGGCGTGTTGCTGATCTCATCGGAGCTTCCAGAAGTGCTGGCCCTGAGCGACCGAATCCTGGTGATGTACCGCGGGCGCATTACGGCCGAACTGCCTGCCGCTGAGGCGTCCGAGGAACGAATTGCGTCCTACGCCGTCGGGGGTGCACGTGCGTGACAACGCGCTGCACAGCACGGGACGGCTCTCCGTGCTGAACCGGCTCGGCAACGGGCTCCGGGCGACCTCTCGCAGGTTGGGTCCCTGGAAGCTCGTCGCGTCCGTTGTGATCGTCGTGGTTGCGGTCGTCGTTTTTTCGCCAGAATTCTTCCAACTGCGCAACCTTCTCAACGTCTCGCGGCAGAGCTCCATCGTCGGGGTTGCCGCCGTCGGGATGACTCTCGTGATCCTCACCGGCGGGATCGACCTGTCGGTCGGATCGACCCTCGCGGTCTCGGCCGTCACAGTCGCCAGCGTACTCAACTCGGGCCACTCGGTGTTGCTCGCCGCATTGGCCGCGCTCGGTGTCGGGGCCGCGGCCGGCGCCGTGAACGGAATCGGCGTCGCGCACCTCGGAATCCAGCCCTTCGTCATGACGCTTGCGACCATGGTGGCGCTGAGAGGCGTCGCTTTGCGGATCACCGACGGCGGCCCGCGTATCTTCGGTTCCGAAAGTGCGCTTCTCGACATATTCGGGTCTGGAGATGTCATGGGGCTGCCAGGCCCCTTTGTTGCGTTCCTGGTTCTGGCCGCGCTCGGGTGGTTCGTCCTGCGATACACCGCATTCGGGCGATATCTCTTCGCGATCGGCGGCAGCACCGAGGCCGCCCGGCTCTCTGGAGTTCCAATTCGAGCGACCCTCGTCGGGGCGTACATGGTGAGCGGGGCGCTCGCCGGCGTGGCCGGCTTTATGACCGCCGCCCGGCTTTCGGTCGGAGACCCTTCGGGCGGCGGACTGCTGGAGCTGGACGCGATTGCCGCCGTTGTGATCGGCGGCACCAGCCTCGCTGGTGGGGTGGGCGGGATGATCGGGACGGTGGTGGGGGCACTTCTCCTCGCCGCTGTCTCGAACGTGCTGAACCTCGCAGGTGTATCGCCGTTCGACCAATTCATCGTGAAGGGCGCCATCATCGTCGCCGCAGTGCTCGTTGGGGCCCGGGCTGCCAAGCGGAAGGTCAACTCGTCGACAGACCGTGACCGTGCCGAGCCCTGGTGGCGGACCGACCGGTTTCGCTCCGACAGCCAATCAACCGCCGCCACGGCGGTTCAGAGATCGCAGACCGAGCACTCCGCCTCAGGTCTCGAGAAATACCCCATCAATCATGAACTGGAGAGGGAACAATTATGAACAAGCAATCGACGAGAATCTGTGCGGCTTTTATGTCCCTGGCACTCATCGGAGCCGCTTGCGGCTCCGACGGTGCCTCGGAGAGTTCCGATCCGCCGGCCAACGAAACACCCGCCGACCCGGTTGAAACCGACGTCGACGAGCCGGGCGTTGTACCGGTTCCCAGCCCGTACTGCACCGGCGACTGCCTCGAGGCGGTGACGCTCCAGGCCGACCCGCTGTCGATCGATTGCACCGTCGGTCTTTCGTGGAACTCTGCCGGGCATCCATTCGGCGCGAATGCGATCAGCCGATCTGAGGACGCCGCCGCCGAGTTCTTCCCGAACATGACGCTGATCACTGGTGAAGGCCAAGGGGACTCCTTGACCCAGGTCTCGCAAATAGAAGACCTGTTGGTACAGGGAATCGACGTGCTCATCATCTCGCCGACCGACGCTGCGGCGCTCACCCCTGTCGTTGAGCAGGCCAAGGAACAGGGCGTCCAGGTGATCGCCTCGGACCGCAACGTCGACACCGAGGTCGCCACTTACATCGGCGCGGACAACGTGCTCGCGGGCGAAGTAGCGGGGACACACATCACCGAACTGCTCGGTGGTGAAGGCAAGCTCGTTGTTCTGCAGGGCAGCCTCGGCGCTTCGCCAACCATCGACCGGCAGGCAGGCCTCCTCAACACGTTGGCGGCCGGCATTGAGGTGGTCGCGGATCAGACTGCGAACTACGACCGTGCCGAGGGCCTGGTCGTGATGGAGGACTACCTCCAGCGCTTTGGCCCGGGTGAGATCGACGCTGTGTTCACCCACAACGACGAGATGTCGCTCGGTGCCATCCAGGCAATCGAGGAAGCCGGACGAGCCGACGAGATCGTGGTAGTCGGTATCGACGCCCAGGAGTCGGCCCTCGATGCCGTCGAGGACGGCAGCTATGCAGCCACGGTTGTTTACGCCATCCCGTCGCCCGAGCACCTGCTCGCCGCTGCGAAGCTCTGCGCCGGTGAGACGCTGCCGAAGCGGATCGTTAACAGCGCCGTGCTGGTGACTGCCGACAACGTCGCCGACGTCCGCGGCACGACCTTCTAACTACATCCAGACGAAAAATCGGAGGGGAGGATCGCTCCCCTCCGATCACTACATCTATTTGGCCCAATCCGATGACGGAGGCGGGCCCAAACCTGAAAGGCATAACATGAATCGACTCGAGGGCAAGGTCGCCTTCATTACCGGTGGTGCCCGCGGCCAGGGCCGCGAGATCGCCACGAAATTCGCATCCGAAGGCGCCGACATCATCCTCTGTGACATGTGTGCGGACCTCCCGACGGTCGCGTACCCGCTTGGGACCAAGGAGGACCTCAACGAGACGGTTCGCCTCGTCGAAGCCGAGGGCCGAAAATGTGTGTCGGCTATTGCCGACGTGCGCGATCAGGCTTCGCTCGACGCGGTCGTTGATCTCGGTATCGAGTCGTTCGGCCACATCGACATTGCCATCGCCAACGCCGGCATCGTCGACTTCGCGCCCATCTGGGAGATCACCGAGCAGGAATGGGCCGATCAGATCGACATCAACCTGAGCGGGGTCTGGCGCACGATCAAGGCGGTCGCGCCCCACATGATTTCGCGCCTCAGCGGGTCGATGGTGCTCACGTCGTCGAACAACGGTGCGGAGGGCGGAGTGAACTACGCCCACTACATCGCGGCCAAGCACGGCGTGATCGGTCTGATGAGATCGGCCGCACTCGAGTTAGGTCCACACAACATCCGTGTCAACGCGGTGCTGCCGGGCCCGTGCGACACGATTATGAACAACAACCCGGTCGGCTGGGCCCGGATCGCTGGCAAAGATGGCGCAACCCGCGAGGAATACCTCGACAGCGTGCGCAACTGGCAGTTGTTGCGCGGCCGCACGGCCATGCATCCGAAGGCGATCGCCAACGCAATGATCTGGCTCGTGTCCGACGAAGCCAGCGAGGTCACCGGTATCGAACTGCCTGTCGACACCGGCCACCTGGCGCTTCCGGGGATGAACCCGGCGCCGATCGTGGAGGGCTGAGCAATGCCTGAACGGGTCATATTTGACACGGATCCCGGTATCGGCGCTGGTCTCGATGCCGACGACCCGCTCGCTTTGATGCTGATCTTGGCCAGCCCCGAGCTCGAGCTCGTCGGTGTCACGACAGTATTCGGCAACGTCGAGATTGCTCGGGCCACCGAATCGGCGCTCCGGGTGCTCGAGGCGACTGGCCACTCGCACATCCCCGTCAACATGGGCATGTCGCGATCGATCGACGGCGTGCTCCACGCCCAGAGCGAGGTTGAGTACCAGAAACATACCGACAACATCGGGCCCGTCGATCTCGCCCGAGTCGAGGCCGCTCGCTCCGACGAACACGCGGTCGACTTCATCGTCCGCGAGGTCAGCGAGAACCCCGGCGAGATCACACTTATCGCAGTGGGCCCGCTCTCCAACCTCGCGATGGCTCTACTGAAGCGGCCCCAGCTCGCCGAGGAGGTGAGACGGATCGTGATCATGGGCGGCGCTTTTGGCTTCGAGGCCGAGTTCGGCCGAGGCAACGTGACTCCGGTAGCCGAATACAACGTCTGGCACGACCCGATGGCGGCGAAGATCGTTTTCGAGTCGGGCATCCCGCTCATGGCGATCGGGCTCGACGTGACCAACCCGAATGTGGGCACCGTGTTGTACGAGGACCGGCTCAGCGAGCTGATTGACGTGAAGACGCCGTTCTCGGAGTTCCTCAACCTGATCTGCCGCAACTACATCGATGCGCCACGCTTCGACTGGGCGGGCGAACGGCGCGGTTGCATCCTCTATGACCCTGTCGCCGTGGCCGCCGCGATCGATCGCAGCCTCGTCGAGATCAAGCGATTGCCGGTGCTCGTGGAGACAGCAGGCCACTACTCGGCCGGGCAGACGATGCCCATCCTGCGGTCTGATGACGACGATGCCCATCTGATCGATATCTGCGTAGATGTCGACGGTGAACGCTTCATCGACATGTTCGTCGAGCGGATCGCCGCCCTTCGCGACAGCTGCGATGTGGCTTCATGACACCAATATCAAGAAGCGACAGCGCGTCGATGCGGCCGTTAAGGGTCGCCGTTGTGGGCCTCGGCCGTATCGGCGCATTACATGCCGAGCACGCGTTCGGCCAAGTGCCGTTCGCCGAGCTCGTAGCGGTAGCCGATGTTGACGAGGCCCTCGCACGTTCGACGGGCGAGCGTTTCGGAGCGGTGTGGACGACCGACACAGCGCAGCTGCTGGCCGACCCGACGATCGACGCGGTCGTGCTCGCAACGCCCACCGCCCAGCACCCTGACCACGTCGAGGCGGCCGCGTTAGCGGGCAAGGCGATCTTCTGCGAGAAGCCGCTGGCGCTGAGCGATGAGCGCACCCGACAGGTGATTGCGGCGGTCGAGACCGCCGGAGTGCCGCTGCAGGTCGGCTTGCATCGTCGGCTCGATCCTGACACCGCTGAGGCGAAGCGGGCGGTCGAAGCCGGTGAGCTGGGCACGCCCTACAGCTTCCGCACGTCGCTACGCGATATGAACCCGCAGCCCCTCGAGTACATCGCCAACTCCGGCAGTTTCTTTATTGACGTCAGCATCCACGACCTGGACTTGGCGCGTTGGCTCGTGGGTGAAATTGTGGAGGTGACAGCCTTCGGGAGCAGCGTCTCGGATCCCGGCTACGCGGAGATGGACTCGGTTGACCACGCTGTGATCGTGGTTCGGTTCGAGAACGACGCCCTGGGTGTGATCGACAACAGCCGCGTCGCGGGCTACGGCTACGAGGCCTCCACCGAGCTGGTCGGCTCCAAGTCGACCCTGCGCATTGCGAACTCCCAGCGCACGCAGGTCACCGTGCTGTCGGACGCCAACGCCCGCAACGATCACGCCGTCGACTTCGTCGAGCGGTTCCGCGACGCCTATCGCCTCGAGCTCGTGGCCTTCGTGGAGGCGGTTCGCAACGGCGTGCCACCACCGGTCACCGGGTGGGACGCGCTTGCCGCTTTCACCCTCGCGACTGCGTCCGACCGGTCGTGGCGCACGGGTCGCCCCGTTGCGCTCACCGTCGACCGCAGCAACGGGCGTATCGAGTACCGCATTGACGACGGGGTCCCGGCCGCCCGATGACCGGCAGCGAGCACCGCGCGCTCCTGATCGGCTACGGGTTCTCCGGCGCCTGGATCCACGAACCATTGATCAGGGCGACACCTGGGATCCGCGTGGCAGGAATCGTCACGCGCGACCGCGATCGACGGGCGCTCGCCTCTACACGTGACGACAGTGTGGTGGTGCTCGATTCCGCGGCGAATGCGATCGCGTCAGGCGAGTTCGACGTGGCCGTGGTGGCCACCCCGAATGACAGTCACGCCGAGTTGGCCAGCGCGGCCATGGCGGCGGGGATGGCTGTGGTGGTCGACAAGCCGCTCACCACTGACGTCGGCGTGGCAACAGAGTTGGCCGAGCATGCCCGCGCCCTGGGGGCCACGCTGACGGTGTTTCACAACCGCCGTTGGGACGGTGACTATCTCACGGTTCGGCGACTGATCGACGACGGTGCACTCGGCACGGTTCACACCTTTGTCTCCCGCTTCGATCGGTGGGTCCCCGACCCCTCGCCGAACTGGCGCGATGTCGACGCTGTCGCCGGCGGCGGCGTACTGCTCGATCTTGGCAGCCACCTCATCGACCAAGCGATTCTGACGCTCGGCCCGGTGACGTCGGTCCATGCCGTTCTCGACCGCGACAACCTGGACCGGATCTCCGAGGATCGCTTCGCCCTCCAGTTGGCCCATGCATCGGGCGTGCGGTCCCACCTCCACGCGAGCGAACAAGAGGGAGACCCGTCGGTGCGGTTCCACGTGTCGGGCTCCGAGGGCTCGTTCGTGAAGCGGGGCAAGGACATCCAGGAGGAACGACTCCTGGCCGGGGAGCTCCCGGTGCCGGGCGAGAGCGGCACGGAGCCTCCACAGCGTTGGGGTACGCTGCATCGCGACGATGCCGGGCAACCAATCGAGACGGCCGTCGGCGACTGGACCGAGTTTTACCGTCGACTCGTTGTCCACCTCGAAGGGAACGGTCCCGTGCCGGTGCGGCCAGAGGAGCACATCGCAGTCCTGAAGGTGATCGAAGCCGCTCGGCGCAGCGACCGCGAGCAACGGACCATCACGCTCGACCCAGACCGGGTGGGGGCGCTGTGAGGTCGGGCGGGATCATCCATCCCGAACTGGCTCGGGTGATGGCGAGCCTGGGTCACCTCGACCGACTTTGCGTTGCCGACGCCGGGCTTCCCATCCCACCCGGCGTCGTTCGGATTGACCTGGCGTATCGCCTCGGACAGCCCAGTTTCGTCGATGTCGTGGACGCGCTCGCCGCCGAGTTGGTGATCGAGGAGGTGACGATGGCCGAGGAAGCCAGCACCAACTGCCCGGAAGTGGTCGCTGCTGTGCGCGGTGCATTCTCGGCAGCCAGCGCCCGAGCGGTCACGCACGAAGACTTCAAGAAAGAGGTGGCCGGCGTTCGCGCCGTCGTGCGCACGGGTGAGACCACGCCCTACGCCAACGTCATCCTCACCAGCGGTGTGCCGTTCGCCTGAACGTGGCACCGCCCGAAACAAGCTCAAGGAAGGAGCGCCCCGTGCGCTACAACGTGAATCTCGAGGCACAGGAAGGTGAGACCTACGCCGACATCCTCGCTGTGGCGCAGCACGTAGAGGCGCTCGGTTTTGACGGGCTCTACCGGGCCGACCACTACGCAGCGGTCTGGAGCCCCGAGGAACGCGGCACGACCGATGCGTGGGCAACGCTCGCCGGCCTGGCCCGCGAGACAGAACGGATCACTCTCGGAACGATGGTCACGCCGACGACCTTTCGCCCGCCGGCCAACCTGGCCAAGGTCGTGGCCACCGTCGCGGAGATGGCGGGGGTGGTGAACGGCACGCCGCGAGTCCATCTCGGGCTCGGTACCGGGTGGCTCGAAAAGGAGCACACGCGCTACGGCTTTCCCTTCGAAGACGTGGCCGCGAGGTTTCGTCGTCTCGAGGAGCACGCCACCATCATCCGGGGCCTCTGGGGTGGGGGCGCAGAACCGTTCAGCTTTCACGGCGAGTTCGCGGACCTCGACGACGCGATCTTTCTGCCTTCGCCGAGTCCGCAGCCGCGAGTGATCATCGGCGGCACCGGTCGTCGGAAGACCGTCCGGTTGGCAGCGCGCTTCGCGGATGAACTGAACACGCCCTGGGCGACACCCGACGACGTCGTGACGATGAAGGAGTTGGTCGACGCCGCCTGCGACAGCGAAGGCCGGCCCCACATACCGGTATCGGTCTCCGCGGCCGTGATCCTCGGAGAAAGCGCCGGAAACTTCCGCGCTTGTGCCGGTGATCTCCACGCACGGATTGGCCACGGTGACCTCGACGACTGGCTGGCAGAAAAACGAGCAGGCGGTTGGGCGCTCGGCACCCCTCATGAGGTGGCCGCCCACGTGTCTGCGTTGGCCGCAGCCGGGGCCGAAGCTTTTACCTTTATGCACATGTCGCCTCATGACCATGGCATGCTCGACCTGATCATGCATGAGGTCATCCCAGCGATCGACGTCGGGACGTGAACGAGCCGGGGAGGCTGAACCGATGCCTACGCTGAAAGATGTCGCCGTCGAGGCGGGGGTCGCGCTGGGCACCGTCTCGCGGGTGATCAATCGTGAGCCGAGCGTGTCGCTGGAGCTTGTTGCCCGAGTCGAGAAGGCAATCCAGACGCTCGACTACCAACCGAATGTGCTCGGTCGCAATCTTCGGAGGCGCCGCAGCGGCACCATCGGTGTGGTCGTTCCCGACATCACCGCGCTGTTCTTTGCCGAGCTGGTCAAGCAAGTGGAGAAAGCCGCGATGGAGGTCGGCTACTCCGTATTGATCGGCAACTCGGCGAACTCGCGCCAGATCGAGGATCTCTACCTGTCGAAGCTCAGCGACAGCGGACTCGATGGCATGGTCTTCTCCTCGTCTGCCGACGCCGCCGCCCCTGTGATCCGGAAGGGCGCGGCACTGGTCGCCGTCGACCGCGAGGTGTTGGGGTTCGACTTCATCGCCAGCGATCACGAGATGGGCGCCCGCGAGGTCGTCCGTCACCTCGTCGACCTCGGTCACCGTCGGATCGCGTGTATCAGCGGTCCCGCGACGATGCCGGTGTTCCAGCAACGCCTGGCGGGTTACCGGTCGGTTGTCGAGACCGGTTTGAAGGAGCTCGGCATCTCACCCGAGACGTACACCCGGTTCGAGCCGCTCGACAGCATGCGTGGCATCGATGCTGCACACTCGCTCCTCGAACTCCCCGACCGTCCCACAGCGGTTTTTGCCACGACCGACCAACAGGCGATCGGTGTCCTGCGGGCGTGTGGCGACCGCGGGCTGCGTGTGCCAGAGGAGATCTCGGTGGTTGGCTTCGACGATATTCCGCTCGCCGATCTCGTCAACCCTCGGCTCACGACAGTGCGCCAGCCCATCGAGCAGATCGGACGACTCGCTGTCGAGCGACTCCTGCTCCGCATGGGTTCGACCGATGAACCGGCGCAACGCTGGTTGCTCGATACGGAACTGCGCCACCGGGAGTCCAGCGCGCCGCCCGCCACAGGCTGAAGCCAGAGGTGCTACTCAACGGAGGATGGGTGTGAGGCGGTGGGACGCACGGAGCGTTCGCCGAGTCGAACCGCAGCCAGGCGTGTGGGAGGTCCGAGTCTTCGCGGGCAAGGACCCTCGCGGACGCCCGACGCATATCTCGCGAACGATGCGCAGCCGCCCTTGGCGACCTGCTTCGAGGAGATGACAGCTAAGGCGACATCGAGCGGCTGCACTTGCACTTGGCATTTCATCATCGTTCCGGTGTCAGTACTGTTTTGATATGTCACTGCTGGGCGTTGACGACGCCGCCGAAGAACTCGCAGTGAGTCCTCGGCGCGTACGGCAGCTACTCGCCTCGGGGCAACTTCCGGAACAACGCGTCGGACGGAGCTGGGCGATTGACCGGGCCGACATCCGCCAGCTCCGACGCAGCGGAGCCGGCCGACCGTGGAGTGCCGCGTCGGCATGGGCCGCGCTCCACCTCGCGGCGGGGCGAGCGTGGTCGAGGCGACTGTTGGAGCGTCAGGCAACGTTGTCTGACGCGGCACTCGCAGCGGGATCGACTCGCCTGAATTGGAACCCCGGGGGCATCTTGGCAGAGTGTGGAGTGACTTGGAGTATCCCTACTCGCCGTTGTGAATCCGAGATCTTCGAAGCGTTGATATCGCGATTTCATCCCTAGTCAGCCCTAGAACTGAACGGACTCAGCGACACTCAGCGGATAGCCAATTCGCGAAACCCCTGGTCAGGCGAACTCACCAACACTGAGCGTCATTCACCAAACCGGTGAAGGTGAGCCACGACATCTTCGAAGGCACCGAACAGATCCAACAACTGGTCATCAGCCGGGCCATATCGGGCCTGCGTATCGTCTGATTAACAAACGGGTCGCTTGGCCGCCGACTTCGATGCCTGTGGGGAGAGTTCGCTCTGGACCCTGCTCCCAAAGCAGCCCTGACGGGTGTGGAAATTCGCCACAACCGCTGCAGTCATGGGATCGCAACTCATCGCGACGCTGCGCTCGCTACCCGTATTTTCTGTCGCTTGGGGCTCAGTCGGCTGTTTTGCAGACCGCCGAAGACCATTGCGATGTTCGGCGCGGATGTACAGAGGCCTGGGTCGCCGCGGTAGATCCGCGCTAGTCGGAGATCACGTCTTGGAAGTTCTTGAAACTGGACTTGTACGTGCCATCGACTCGCACCAGCCCCCAGTGGATTTCTACTTGCTGTAGGTCACCTTCGGGGTTGTCCCAGTCACGGTCGTTTAACAGGAAGTGGATGTATCCCACTGCTCCAGCGTTCAGTGCGTCGACTGGCGCGATCGATACGTACTCGGCCTGGAGTTCTTCGTTCCAGCCGCCGCTTACGGGTCCGGAGGGGTTCCCGGTCTCTAAGACGAACACCGGCTTACCAAGTTGCTTTCCGAGGGCGGAAGCCGTCTCCACTGCATCGATAAGCATTTCGGTGTTCAACGGGACCGGGGATAGGTAATTTGGGTAACCGCCAAGGCCGAGGGCATCAAGACTGCCGGCGTAGCGAACCAGATCTTCAGCCCAGTTTGGGTCGTGGAAACTGACGTTGTGGGTGGCGAGCGCGTTCGGTGAACCGAGCTTGAGTCCTCGAGACAGCGTCTCCAACAGCTCGGTCCGAAACGCGTCGTCGAGCCAGACATCTCCGGTCCGCCATCCGAAGACCTGTACGTGTAGGTGGGCTAAATTCAGCTCATTCTCGAGATTCCACCAGGTGATCCGGTTCGGCGACTCGGAATAGCGTCTTGCGGCGGCGGCGGCGTAAAGCTCCACGTGCGCGAGGTAGGCCTCCGTACCGACGCCGGTGAAGGTGTTGCCGGGTCCGGTTTCGCCGCGGAAGTCGAGAGGCTCGGGTGCGATCTTTGCACGACCGTCCACGTCGGTGATCCATGGGGCGGTGGTTGCGTCGGCAATGAGGGGCAGCGGAGTAATGCCGGCAGCCACGAGTTGATTGACCTGGGCGTCCAGCCTGCTCCAGTCGATCAGGTCGTGAAAGCGACTGTCTGGTCGCTCGGGGAAGGCGTATTCTTCGACCCACTCTGGGTTTGCGGCCAGCAGGTCGCGCGTCAACTCGGTCGGCTGGCTGTCGCCTGCGATGCCGAACTCACTCGATGTTGCGTTGTAGGCGGCAAGTTCCGGTTCGGTCTCGTTCCACGGGACCCAGAACTTGGCGTAGCCGATGCCGAGTTCCTGCATCTGAGCGATCTGGGCGTCGGTCGCCAGCCCCTCGGGGGAACGGTCGAACACCACGCCCCACAATCGCTCCAGGGTTTCAGGGTCGGTGAAGTCGTCGAACTCGTCGATGGGCTCGGGCAATGAGGTCGAAGGGACCGGCGTCGCCGATGTTGGTGGCGCTGTGCTTGAGCTCACTGACTCGTCAGGCTCGCTCACCGCGCCGGACGAAGAGACGACTTCTTCGGTGCTCGGGTTTGGTGACGCGGACTCCGTCGAACCCTGTTGGTCCCCGCCACAGGCAATGGCCAGAAGGCCGATGACGACGAGGACCACACTCAGCTTCGGCCTGGAATTGCGGCTTTCGTTTCTCATGAAAGGTAGAGTAACTCTCAAATGCATGTGACTTCAAGTTTGGTGTCCGACCCGCAAGGAGGATTCGATGGCCAAAGAACCCGAGGCGGCAACGATTGACAGCGAGCTTGGACTCCGCGATCGCAAGAAGGCGCGCACACGCCAGCAGATCCTCGACGTAGCGTCGGAGCTGTTCGCCGAGATGGGATACGAGAACGCTCGCACAGCGGCGATCGCTCGACGCGCTGAGGTGTCCGAAGCAACGCTCTTTCGCTACTTCTCTTCGAAGGCCGAACTCGCCGTCGACCGACAGCGGCAAGCGTCGCTCGCGATCGTGTCGGCCATCGCAGCGCGCCCGGCCGATGAGAGGCCCTTCGAAGCGGTCTCCGCTGTCGCTCGGTCTTCCGTCGGTGCCGAGTTCTTCACTGAGGACGACCGCGCCGCTACCAAACAGTTGCTCGCGCACCCGGAGCTGTCGGCGCTCGCCTTCATGATCATCCTCGAGTCAGCAGGCCGGCTCGCCGACGACTTCGCGTGCCGGCTGGGTTCCGCGGCCTTGGACCGCCGGCCCAGCGTCCTGGCACATGCCGTGCTCGGGGCGGTCATCGCCAACATTGAGGACTGGATCGTCCAGGGATCGTCGAACCCGCAGCAAGGGTTCCTCGACCACATCGAGGTTCTCCGGCCCATCCTCGAGTGAACGCCCAGAAGACACCAAATATCTGCCTGGATCGCCGCCGGAGGAGCTGCATTGCCAAACTCGTCGGAACCGGCGCACTCACCTTCATTTCAAATGCGGTTCCGCGGGCGTGGATGGATGACTGCGGATCGCGACCTTCGAGTAGATGTTCGAAGCCCATTCATCCCTCGTTGCCACAACCGGGGCGGTCGGCTTTAGAACTCACCGGACTCAGCAACACTCCATGAACTGGTGTTTCGCGAAACACCTGGCCAGCCGGACTCACCAACACTGAGCGTCATTCACAAAACCGGTGAAGGTGAGCCACGACGTAATCGAAGGCACCGAGCAGATCCAACAACTGGTCATCTCTCGGGCAATATCAGGCCTGCGTATCGACTAATCCTGGGTTGATGGCCGATCGCACAGTTGTCGATTGCCGACGTCGAGCGCTGGCACACCCGGCTCCGTCGCGACGGAATGCAAGACGCCGGCATTCGCAACCAACACGGCGCGCTGGGCGCTGCGTTTGGTCAAGCATTGCGGTGGGGTTGGGTCAGCCAGAACGTCGTGGCGATGGCGCAACGCAAGACCTCCAAGAAGCAGCCGATGGGAGTGATGTCGCTCGACAACGTCCGCTCGGCGATTGCTTCCGCCGCCGAGTTCGATCCGGCGGCTGCACTCGCGTTGCGCATCGCTGCAATGACCGGAACGCGTCGCGCCGAGTTGGCCGCGCTGCAGTGGACCGACGTCGGCGAGGACGGGATGCTGACGATCGACTCGGCGATCGAGGTGATCCGTCATCCCGGCGCGCCGCGTGAGTTGAACGACGCATCGACCAAAACCGGCAACGCTCGGACAATGACGCTCGACCCCGACACGCTGAACGCGATCGCGGAGTTGCGACGACAGCGCGAGCCGTACTGCCCGTGGATGTTCGGCGTCGGCCCGGATCTCGTCCCGCGGATCACCTCGGTTGGTGGTGGATGCGTGCCCGCAAGAACTCGGGGATCGACATGAGTGGCGGCTCCACGATTTCCGCCACTGGTCGGCCACCGTCTCGACCGGCCAAGGCCACGAGGTGCGCACGGTCGCCGGCCGGCTTGGCCACTCGAACCCGGCGATGACGCTGCGCGCCTACGTCCACGCCTCGACACCCAGCCAGTCGAGCGTTATGGGCGCCTCGGAGTGCGGAAGAAGTGTAGATATGTGGGTGGAGAGCGTGCAGCCGGTCGTTGTTCCGAGCCATGACCATATGGGTTACCATATGGTCATGGCTCGACGTGAAGTACTCGTTCAACTCGACGACGATCTAGTCGAACAACTCGACACACT